>CAMLLF010000573.1 GCA_946480705.1 uncultured Lysobacteraceae bacterium
GGTGCACAGCGGCCGCATCGTATCGGCTAGGGCGGCATGATCCTCGCGATCGACAACCGCGAGAGCACGACCGAAGTCACCATCCTCGGCTATCCGCTCGACGCGGCGCAGCGGCCCGTACCCGCGGCCGGCACGCGCGGCCGCTTCATCATCGTGCTGCCGGGCTACGTCGAACGCCACGACTATCCCGACGGACTGTTCGTCACGCTGACCGGCCGGCTCGCCGGAACGCGCGCCGGCCGTGTCGGCGAACACGCCTACGTGTTTCCGCTCGTCGAAGCCGCGCATGTGCACCGCTGGCCGCCGGGCTTCCAGTTCGACCGGCCGCAATGGCATTTCGGCGTGGGGGTCGGCGTGAGGTTGTGATAGCCGTGAATCGGGAATCGGATGATCGGTTTCGGCGTGCCGGAACGTTCCGGACGCTGCGACCACTTCGTTGACGAGGAAAACGGATGAAGTTCACGTTGATTCTTTCGATCCTGCTTGCCCTGCCGGCGGCGACCGGTGCGGCCGGACTGGCGGCGGCCTTTCCGCAGCTCGCGAAGCTCGATCTGCCCGACGAAGGCATCACCGTCATGTATCCGCGCGAGCGCGCCGGCACGCCGGCGGCGCCGGCCTGGATCGAGGAATACAAGGCCGCCGGCGTCTATGCGTCGGCGCCGCTGACGTTGCGGCTCGGCGACCTGCCGCCGCTGACGCTGGCCTGCGATTCGGGTGGCAGCGCCGACCCGAGCTGCCGCCTGCTGCGCGACCCGGCCGACGCGAGCGTCGACGTGTTCGCGGCGCCCGGCACGCAGTTCGTGTTCCTGCCCGATGCGCGCATCTACGTCGGCGGGCACGCGAACACCTTCTACGACGAGCGCAAGTTGTATACCTGGGAAAAGAATCGCTTCGTGGAAACGCCGCAGGCGCTGCGCCACGTCGGCGTGACCGGCGCGCTGAAGCAGGCGATCGCGCTGCAGCGCACGCCGGGCGGCGCACCGATGGGCGTCTCCCTGCCGGCCGGCACGCGCGTGACCGTGCTCGTCAACGACACGAGCCGCGCCGACGCGAACGACCGCTATCCCGACTACCTGCTGCTGACGCCCGAGGGCATTACCGGCTGGGCGTCGCTGCCGGCGCAGCCCGACGGAAAGACCGCGGTCGAAGGGCTGTATTACCGCGGCGACTGACGGAACGCGCAGGTCGGGGCGAGCCGCAGGCGAACCCCGACATCACGGTGATTCCTCAACGAACCCGTGCCGGAGGACAACGCACGCGACACGGCTCGATCGGTACCGCCTGCCGTTTCCTTCGCCGGACGTTCGCCGGAAGCGACGACCTCGATGCTGGGGTTCGCCTGCGGCTCGCCCCGGCCACGAGTTCAATCAATCCCGGCTGTCCGGCTCGAAGAAGCACCAGCGCACGTCGGGGAATTCGGCGCGGAACGCCGCCTCGACGCGGTTGATGTCGTCGATGAGTTCGCGCGGCGACAGGTAGCGCGACATTTCCGCCTTGATCGCGACCATGACGTCGGGCCCCATCTGCAGCGTCAGCAGGTTGTAGACCTGCTTGATTTCCTCGCGGCCGGCGAGAAACTTGAGCATCGCTTCCTTCGCACGCGGTTCCACGCCCTGTCCGATCAGCAGCGCCTTCACTTCGACCGCAATGAACACGGCGATGACGATGAGCAGCACGCCGATGCCGATGGAGCCGATCGCGTCGTACATCGGATCGCCGGTCGCCATCGTCAGCAGCACCGCGATCAGCGCGAACACGAGACCGAGCAGCGCGGCGAGGTCTTCGCCGAAGATCACGATCAGTTCGCTCTGGCGGCTGTCGCGGAACCAGCGCCACAGGCTCTGCTGCCCGCGCGCCTTGTTCACTTCGTTGAGGCAGCCCCACATCGACAGCGTCTCGGCGATGATGCCGAAGGTCAGCACGCCGACCGCGAGCCACGCCCATTTCAGCGGTTCGGGGTGCTGCAGCTTGTGCACGCCCTCGTAGATCGAAAACATGCCGCCGACGCTGAACAGCATCAGCGCGACGAGGAACGACCAGAAATAGATCGCCTTGCCGAAACCGAGCGGAAAATCCGGCGACGGCGGCGCCTTGGCGCGCTTGATGCCGAGCAGCAGCAGCCCCTGGTTGCCGCAGTCGGCCAGCGAGTGGACCGCTTCGGCGAGCATCGAGCCCGACCCGGTAAGGATCGCGGCGACGAGCTTGGCGACGAAGATCGCGAAGTTCGCGCCGAGCGCATAGAAAATCGTCTTTACCGAATCCGCTTTGCCGGCCATGTGTTCCCCTCGTCCGTGCCTGGTCGCTGGCGGCGGAGTCTACCATCGGCCCTCAACGGGAGAAGTAGGACGCAATAAGCGAAGCGCATTGCGCCGTGTCCGGTCTGGCCTCGTCGCTTCACGTCGACGCAAAGGCGCAAACGGCTGCGCGAAAACCGGATGGTTTCGCACGAATGGCAATGCCCTTCGGCTATTGCGCCCTACGGCGTCTGGGCCAGGAGGAACGTCGCCTTTGGCGCGAGTTCGCTGCGCGGGCAGTGGCGCGCGATCAGCTCCAGCCGCGAGCGCCATTCCGGCGTGCCTTCGCGCGCCCGCTGCGCGAGCTGCCAGCACAGTTCGGCGAGTCCGGGCGTGTCGCCGGCGCGCGCGGCGAGATCGCGGGCCAGCGAATCCGCATCGGCATCGGCGCCGATGCGCAGCCAGGCGCGCGCGAGCTGCAGCTGCTGCGGCGCAGTCAGCGCCGGGCCGTTCGCGTCGACCTTGCGGAAGTCATCGATCATCTGCTTGACCTTGCGCGCGGCGGCCGCGTCGGCGATCGGCAGCTCGAGGGCGCGCTGCACGGCACGGCGCATCGCGGCCGGTTCGTTCGCGAAGCGTGCGCAGCGATACAGCGCGATGCGCACGTCGAGCGACGGCGGCCCCGCGGCATCGAGCGGCTCGAGCAGCGCGCGCGCCGGCCGCGCCTCGAGCTTGCCGAGATGCTGCAGCGCGCGTTCGAGCGCATCGTCGTTGGCTTTCTCGCGATCGGCCTTCTCGTCCGCGTCGACGAAGTCGCGGCGTTCCCAGCCGAGCGCGCGCACGGCGAGCGCGAGCAGCGCACCGCTGACGATGCCGCCGGCGTGCGCGTCGAAGCCGACGCCGGCATCCGCGTTCGCCATCAGATTGAACACTTCCCAGCCGAGCCAGAACGGCAGCAGCCACAACGCCGTGACGCGCGAATAGCCGAACACGACGAAGGCCCACCAGAACACCCGTACCTTGCGCATGCCCCAGAGCACGCAGTAGGCCCCCATGAGCCCGGCGATCGCGCCGGACGCGCCGAGCATGCCGCCGGCGTCGCCCCAGTGATACGCGAGTGCAGTCAGTCCGGCGCCGCAGCCGGCGAGCAGATAGAGCGCGAGGAACAGTCCCGCGCCGAGCGCGCCCTCGACGAGCAGGCCCAGCACGACGAGGAAG
>CAMLLF010000574.1 GCA_946480705.1 uncultured Lysobacteraceae bacterium
CGCCATATCGCGCCGACGCAATCGCGCCGACGCAATCGCGCGTAGCAGCGAGCATGGAAACTATTGTCTGACTCGAGCAGGCTCGCGAGTGCGGCCGCCAGCGTCTGGCGACGAGCCAAACGGTCACAAGTCGCGACGCGACTACTTCATTGGCCGTACTACCCGATGCATGCTATCCGTTCGCCCCGGGCCTTCCGACAGTTGACGGATATGCCGTGCGCGATAGATTCGTCGCTGGCAACTCCGCACCTCCGTCGATCGCGACAGTTCTCCCCCGCATCACTCACGCGGCGGTCTCCATGGTCCCGCGCCGCGACGCAGCTCCGGTGGCGACCTTCAGGACGAACGATCGCGCGCGATCCCCACCGACCGACCACACAGGTATTCATGAAACCGACGACGAGCGGCGACCTGACTCTTCATCCCCCCGTCGAACCGCGCGACAGCGGCATGCTCGACGTCGGCGACGGCCACAGGCTCTACTGGGAACGCATCGGCACGCCGGGTGCGCAGCCCGCGGTGTTCCTGCACGGAGGTCCCGGAGGCGGCCTGTCGCCGGTACACCGGCAGCTGTTCGATCCGCGCGGCTACGATGTACTGCTGTTCGATCAACGCGGCTCGGGACGCTCGCAACCCGCCGCCGAACTGCATGCGAACACGACCGCGCATCTCGTCGCCGACATCGAACGGCTCAGAACCGAAATCATGGGCTGCGAACACTGGCTCGTGTTCGGCGGGTCGTGGGGGTCGACCTTGGCGCTCGCCTACGCGCAGGCGCATCCGGAACGCGTCGACGCGATGATCCTGCGCGGTATTTTCACGTCGACGCGCGCCGAACTCGACTGGTTCTATCGCAGCGGCGTCGACCAGGTATTCCCCGACAAATGGGAACACTTCATCGCCCCGATTCCGGAAGCCGAACGCGGCGATCTGCTGGCCGCGTATCGCGAACGGCTGCAGCATGCCGACCCCGCCGTGCAACGCGCCGCGGCGCGCGCGTGGACGCGCTTCGAAACCGAAGTGTCGACGCTCGTCCATCACCCCGACGGCAGCGCGGACGACGACGCGCACGACCTCGCCGTCGCGCGCATCGAAAACCACTATTTCTCGAACGGCTGCTTTCTCGAGGAAGGCCAGCTGCTGCGCGACGCGCACCGGCTCGCCGCAATTCCCGCGGTCATCGTCCACGGCCGCTACGACATGCCCTGCCCCGCGCGCTACGCCTGGGCGCTGCACCGCGCCTGGCCCGAGGCGGAGTTCCACCTCGTCGAAGCCGCCGGCCACGCGTTTCGCGAGCCCGGCATTCTGGAGCGGCTGCTGGAAGCGCTGCAGCGGTTTGCGCGGCCGGCAGCAGAGCGAGGTGGCGTGCAACGGCAACCGCTGATTTGACGCATTGGAGTCGTTTACTGCGATTCTCGCAGTGCGAAGCAACGCGGTCGCAGCCATTCGTTCGGACCATTGAGCGTTCGAAGCCGCCGGAATCTGCGGTTCTGAACGACGGCCTCGTCCCCCTTGAAGTAAAGGCGTGTTCCCGTGCGCCGAGGAAGATCGC
Organism: uncultured Lysobacteraceae bacterium; assembly: GCA_946480705.1. The sequence continues at coordinate 1,553 of CAMLLF010000574.1, forward strand.
GCACGTTAGACACGTGTCGCGAGGCCATTTGAAATCTCTCCCTTCAAGGGAAGAGCATGGGCGAGGATGGGTTCGCCGTCTTGCATTCAACGCCCACGATCCGCAACGCACGCTCCAGCCATCGCGGCACTTTCCATCGCCGCAGGACCATCAAGACGGACTTTTCAACGGCAGATGACCTGGATTTTCCCTACTCAAACCTCGCCCGAAAAACGATGTCGTTGTTCCCGAACACCGTAATCTGAAACGCCTGCGTGATTGCCAGCCCGTTCGCTCCACCCGCGTCGGCAATATAGAAGCGTCCAAACAGCATCTGGCCGACCAGCGCCGGATCATTGCCCAGGTCCACGTTCACCGACCCTGTCCCTGCGCCACTCCCTGCTCCGCCGAGCATGATCGTCTGGCTCGAAAAGTCGCCCGGCGGCACAGCAGCCTGCAGTCCTGGATCGCTGCGCGAAATCACGAGCGTCGCGCTGGCGCCGCCAAGCGCATTCGCTACTGAAACCGTGAAATTGCTGTTCCCTAGCAGCGGCGGCTCGAGCGCTCCGATCTGCGGCGTGGCCCCGCCGGATCCGGCCTGCGCAGTGCCGACGATGCGCGGAATCCGGTCGCTTTCCGTGAACAGCGTCGGGCGTTCGAACGGACCCGTTTCGGCCGCGACGCGCGGATCGGTCATGGGCCGCTTCAGGAAGGCCACGAGATTCGCCTTCTGCTGCGGCGTCAGGTTGCGCGGACGCACACGCGGGTCTTTGTTCGGTGCGGTGAAATCGCCGCCGCGATCGTAGAAATCGACGACCTGCTCGAGCGTCATGAAACGTCCGCTGCTCATGTACGGCGCGCGCAATTCGACATTGCGCAGGCTCGGTGTGCGGAATGCGCCGCGGTCCGGCGGGTTGTTGGTCTGCACGAACCGGCCGAGGTCGTCGTCGACCGGCCGCACGCCGATGTAGTGGAACTGGTTGTCGCTGATCAGCGCTCCGGCATGGCAGGCCGCGCACTCGTTGGCGACGAACACCTGCTGGCCGGCGCGCTCGGCCTGAGTCAACGACGGCGTTCCGCCGCGTTCGGCGTCCAGCGGGGTCTGCGTACCGTTCAAGGTGCGCTCGTACGCGGCGATCGCCATCGCGATGCGCGCCGCGGTGATCGTGCCGCTGCCGAACGCGTCGGCGAACAGCGCCGGATAGTCGCGTCCGGCGATCCAGTCATTCAGCGAGTCCGGCACGTTCACCGCGAGCGCGAGCGGGCGGATCGACGTCAGCCGGTTGCCGATCGTGTTGACGGTTGCACCGGTAAACGCCATTTCAACGGTGTTGACCAGCGGACCCAGCGCCTGATTCTCCAGCGCGCCGCCTTGCTGGATCAGCACCTGTGCCGTCAGCGGATCGACGAAGGTGCCGCCGGCGCGGCCGTCCCAGAACAACAGCGGCGGGTAAGCGGCGTTCACGGCCGACGATGCGCGGCGCGTGCCGACCTGCGTGCCGATGCCGAACGATGCGATCGACTGATAGAGCCCGTCCTCGCCGTGGGCCGGCACGCCCGCCGACGCGTGCAGGTCGTCGCCGGTGCCGATCAGGCCGTCGCGCCCCGGATTGATGCTGCTGGCACCCGCCAGCGCCGTGCGCGGATCGCCACCGCCGCCGAACGAACGGTGGCACGTGCCGCAGGCCACCGTGCCGGTGATCGACAGCTGTTCTTCCCAGAACAGCGCCTTGCCGAGCTGGATCTTGGCCGCAGTCTGCGGATTGCCCGCGGGCACCGGCGGCGGACCCAGCGGCGGCGGCGGTAGCGGCGCCTGACCGAGCGCGACCGTGACAGTCAGCGCCAGCGCACCGAACCCACAACCCAAGAGTGTCGTCTTCATCCCCCTGCCCCCTGAACCGGTGCCCCTGCGGACCG
>CAMLLF010000575.1 GCA_946480705.1 uncultured Lysobacteraceae bacterium
TTCATCCTGCTCGGCATGATCGCTGGCGGCCTGCTGATCCGGGAGGGTTCGCCGCCGTCGGCGCTGTGGTTCGCCGGCGGCACGGTGCGCTTCGCCTCGGTCGCGGCCGACCGCCATCGCCTGCTCGCCGGTGCCGAGGGTTTCGAGGACGGCACGCCGGATTTTCTCGGCATTGCCGCACTGCCTGCAGGATTCTCACTGTTGCGCGAGGTCGGCCTGCGTCGCGTCGATGTTCACAACGCGGCACTGGTCGCGGCCATGCTCGACGGGCTCTCGGCGCTGCGTCACGCCGACGGCGCGCCGCGCGTACGCCTCTACGGCCGGCCGCACCGCGCCGCGCGCGGCTGTGCGGTGACCTTCAACGTGCTCGACCGGCACGGCGGCGCACTGCCCTATGCCGCGATCGAAGCCGCCGCGCGCGACGCCGGCATCTCCGTGCGCGGCGGCTGCTTCTGCAATCCCGGCGCGTCCGAAGCCGCGTTCCGCAGCGAGCCTGCACGCCTCGCGCAGTGTTTCGACGAGCTCGGCGACGATTTCACGCCGCAGCGTCTGTCCGCCTGCAGCGGCCACGAGGCGGGCGCGATCCGGGCGTCGGTGGGGATGGCGAGCAGCTTTGCGGATGTGGAGCGGCTGATTGCGCTGATCGCGCAGTGCGGCCTCGACGGTCGCAGCGCAGCGGGCGTGGTTCGCCGTTGCTGAGCGAGGCTTCACGACGCCGCAGCGATCCCCGCCAGCGTTCCGGCCAGGGTCAGCGCAATCCAGCCCGGATGCCGCGCACGCGTCGCGAACAGCACGAGCACGCCGGCGGCGCCGCTCGTGGCGGCGGTGACGGTCAGCAGCAGCGTCGCGAGCGGCGCGTCGGGTTGCGCGCCGATGCGCAGCAGCAGCGCGGCGAAGCCCCAGCCCAGCAGCGTGACGACGTGCCAGGTCGCCCAGAGGATGCGCAGATGGCGTTCCTTCAGCGGCGACGGTGCGCGCGTCGGAACGATGCCGCGCTCGCGCACCCGGCGGAAAATGAGGATCTCGCCGAGCACCGAGTGCACGAGGCCGGTCAGGACGAGAAGAAGGCCGGCCGTCAGCGCTGGCGTTTGCATCGGAATCTCCGGAGGCGATGTGACGCGACGGTAGCGCAGACCCGGCGCAATCGCCGCGGTGGCGACAGATTGCCGCAGGCGCGCGCGGCGGCAACGTGAGCCTCGCCGCGGGTGTGCCGCACCGAGCGGCGGCAGCTCGGCAAGCTCCTCAAGAAGCACGGGATCGACGGCGGCGCATTCCGGCCGTGTCGGCCGGCAATCGGGAACGGGGAGCCGGGATCGGCATTGCCGAGCGCCGCTGCGCCGGAGTTTCGTCCCGGTAGCCATCCGTGAACCGCGCGCGCATGCCGCGCGCGCATGCCGCGCGCCCGGTATTTCAGCCGCTGGCCCGCACGTCGCACACGCGCGTGGCCTTTTACCGATTCCTCCATTCTCCATGTCGGATTCCCGGCCACGCCGGTGCGCCGGGCTATCTCGCCGACGGCGCGGCGCGCTTCTTGCTCGACGGCCGTCTCGCGTTCGAGCGCACCGGCATGGTCCTGCGGACCTTGCCGCTGCATGCGGCCGCTCATGGCGAGACCCAGATCCGCCCGGTGCGCGAACTCGGCCCCGCGATTTCTGGTTCAACGGGTTCCACGGCGGCAAGACGCGGAACAGCATCGATCGCACCGTCTTCGTCACGGGACTGGTCTGGGGGCGCAGCTACATCGGACCGATGCGGCTGCCGTCGGCGGATCCGATTTTTGCGGGGGATTTCGACGGGTAGGGCGTGGTGCCGGGAATAGGGAATAGGGAATCGCAAAAGCAGGGCGGGGCAAACCCTCGCCTTCAAGGGAGGTGAAGGACGGTCAGAGCCGCAGGCTCTGACCGCCCTGAATGTCCGACGGGCCGGACGGGCATGCGCGGGGATGGTGTTGCCTCGGAAGTCGACCGGCAGCGCGGCTCCCGATCCGATTCGCCCGGCAGGCGCGCAAGCCGCGTCGACCGGCACGAATCGCATCTCTCACGAAAAATCCTCGAGCCAGCGCAGCAGCGCTTCGCGGCGCCGGCGGCTGAGCCGGCGGAACGTCGCGATCAGTCGTTCTTCCGCGGTGTCGTGTTCCGGTGCGTTCGCCGCGTCGGGACCGGGGACGGGCTGGCTCGTGCCGCGGCCGGTCGCGAGCCATTCGAATGCGACGCCGCTGCGCACGGCGAGATGCGCGAGATGTTCCATCGTCGGCGACGTGCCCGACGGCAATTCCCATTGCGCGACCGCGCTGGGGCCGATGCCGATTTCACGGGCGAGCGCGGCCTGGCTCAGGCCGGCGAGGCGTCGCGCGTAGCGCACGCGATCGGGCAGCAGGGTGGGTTCGCGCCGCGGAGTCGGGCTGTCCATCGGTCACGCTCCTGTAGCAATCGAGGCGTCGACACGATCCGTGCATTTCCTCAGCAGCGCTGAGTGCCCGGGCGCAGATGGCGCGCCGGCGCGTATCGCGGCGGTGCGTGCGGGCGATCCGATCAGCGCTGCTGAGTATACATATCCAACAGACATAAAAGATCCTTTGTCGATGAATTTCCTTAGCGCAACTCAGTGCGGCGGACGATCATCGCCGTTTGTCGCGCCCGCCGGTCGTGCCGGCGCGCTCCGCGCTCAGCGGAGCTGAATACATATACTAAAAACCACTACTAGATATATCTACATTTGCGTGCATACTGCGCCCGCAGCAGCCGCAGCGCCGTCAGGGCGCAGGCCGGGACGGACGATCCGCATCGCGAAAGCGGCCGGGGAGTCCGCAGTCCTTGCCGGCGGCAGTTTCCGCAGGCGGCGCGCAGCGTCCGGCAGGTCCGGCGGGCGCACACGCCGCCGCCGCCGGATCCGTTGCTCCAGGGGCAAGCCAGAACCGATCACCGGTGCCGCTCGCGGCGCCGCGAACGGACGCGCCGTGCCGCGCCGGCGAAATGCCGGCGGTGCGGCGGAGCCTTCCGACGTCGCCCGCAGCCGGCGCCGTCGCGCGTGTGCGGCTGCTGCACGGAAGCAAGCGGATCGCCGCAGGGACGCACGCGATCCAGGCGCTGGACGGCCGGCCGCCGTTTTCGCGACGGCGTGTGCCCGATCGTCGGAAAAACAGCCGTCAAACCATCCATCCCGAGACCTACGAGGGCAATCATGTACAACCAAGGTGTCGATCCGCAGGCGACCTTCACACCGGTCGGCTGCAACATCACGCTCGCGACGCTGTGTACGCCGGTCTGCGGCGCGCAGGCCGCCGCGTATGCGCCGTCGCCGCAGGCGACGTTCACGCCGGTCGGCTGCAACATCACGCTCGCCACGCTGTGCACGCCGGTCTGCGGTGCGCAGGCACAGGCGCAGCAGGCCTCGCCGCAGGCGACGTTCACGCCGGTCGGCTGCAACATCACGCTCGCCACGCTGT
>CAMLLF010000576.1 GCA_946480705.1 uncultured Lysobacteraceae bacterium
ATGGCCCGACAGATAGTGCCCGAGCGTTTCGCGTTCGCCGGCCAGGCGCTGTTCCAGCGGCCATTCGTCCACATCGGGCGGCATCTGCACGAGCACCGGCGTGCCGAAGCTCGCGCCGAAGATGTCGACCTGTCCGCTCTGGCGGTCCTTGAGCGACTGCTCGGCGGCCTTGGTCGCTTCGGGCAGATGCGCCATCAGCGTCGCGCGGTTCTTGCCGCCGAGGCCGTCGAGCGCGCCCGCGTTGATCAACGCCTCGAGCACGCGCTTGTTGAGCTTCTGCGGATCGACGCGCTGACAGAAATCGAACAGGTCCTTGTACGGTCCGCCGCTGCGACGATGCTCTCGCAGGCGCCGTGGCCGACGCCCTTGATCGCTCCGATGCCGTAGCGGATCGCGCCGTCGTCGTGCGCCTCGAACATGTATTCGGATTCATTGACGTGCGGCGGCAGCACGCGGATCCGCATCGCGTGCGCTTCGTCGAGGAAATTGACGACTTTGTCCGTGTTGTCCATGTCCGAGGACATGACCGCAGCCATGAACTCGGCCGGGTAGTGCACCTTCAGCCACGCGGTCTGGTAGGCGACCAGCGCATAGGCGGCCGAGTGCGACTTGTTGAAGCCGTACTCGGCGAACTTCTCCATGAGATCGAAGATCGAGCTCGCGAGCTGCGGATCGACGTTGTTCGCCGCCGCGCCGGCCTCGAACTTCGTGCGCTCCTTCGCCATCTCCTCGGGCTTCTTCTTGCCCATCGCGCGGCGCAGCAGGTCGGCGCCGCCGAGCGAGTAGCCGGCGAGCACCTGCGCGATCTGCATCACTTGTTCCTGGTACACGATGACGCCGTAGGTCGGCGCGAGCACGGGTTCCAGCGACGGATGCGGGTAGGTCACGGCGGCGTTGCCGTGCTTGCGGTCGACCCAGTCGCGGTCCATCCCCGAGCCCAGCGGGCCGGGGCGGAACAGCGCGGCGAGCGCGATGAGGTCGTCGAAGCGATCGGGCTGCGCGCGCTTGAGCAGCTCGCGCATGCCGCGCGATTCGAACTGGAACACCGCGACCGTGTCGCCGCGCGCGAACAGCTTGTACGACTCGACGTCGTCGAGCGGCAGCGCGGCGATGTCGATCGGCGCCTCGCCCTTGCGCGCGCGCCGCGCGTTGATCGCCTTCAGCGCCCAGTCGATGATGGTCAGCGTGCGCAGGCCGAGGAAGTCGAACTTGACCAGGCCGACCGATTCGACGTCGTCCTTGTCGAACTGCGTGACGACGCCGGCGCCGCCGGCTTCGCAGTACAGCGGCGCGAAGTCGGTCAGCTGCGACGGCGCGATGACGACGCCGCCGGCGTGCTTGCCGGCGTTGCGCGTGAGGTCTTCGAGTTCGCGCGCGAGATCGAGCAGCGCCTTGACCTCTTCCTCGGCGTGATAGCGCTGGATCAGCTCGGCCGAGGCCAGCGAGGGATCCTTGCGCGCCGCGTCGGATTCGCCGAGCGCGTCGTCCAGGCTGATGCCGAGCGTCATCGGGATCAGCTTCGCGATGCCGTCGACGAAGCCGTAAGGATGGCCGAGCACGCGGCCGCAGTCGCGCACGGCCGCCTTCGCGGCCATCGTGCCGTAGGTGATGATCTGGCTGACGTGGTCGCGGCCGTAGGCCTGCGCGACGTAGTCGATGACGCGGTCGCGTCCGTCCATGCAGAAGTCGACGTCGAAGTCGGGCATCGACACGCGTTCGGGATTGAGGAAGCGCTCGAACAGCAGATCGTAGGGCAGCGGATCGAGATCGGTGATGCCCAGCGAATAGGCGACGAGCGAACCCGCGCCCGAACCGCGGCCCGGTCCGACCGGAATGTCGTTCTGTTTGGCCCAGTTGATGAAGTCGGCGACGATCAGGAAGTAGCCCGGAAAGCCCATCTTCACGATGACGTCGACTTCGATCTCCAGGCGCTGCTCGTAGTCCTCGACGGTCTTGTCCGGCGCCGGTCCGTGCTTGGCCAGGCGCGCGGCGAGGCCGCGCCGCGCCTGCTCGCGGATGAAGCTGTCGAGCGTGTGTTCCGGCGGAACCGGGAACGCCGGCAGATAGTAGGTGCCGAAGGACAATTCCAGATTGCAGCGTTTTGCAATCTCGACGCTGTTCTGCAGCGCTTCGGGCAGGTCGGCGAACAGCTCCGCCATCTGCCCGGGCGACTTCAGGTACTGTTCCTGCGTGTAGTCGCGCGGCCGCTTCGGATCGGCCAGCACGCGGCCCTGGTGGATGCACACGCGCGCCTCGTGCGCGGCGAAGTCGCCGGGCAGCAGGAAGCGCACGTCGTTGGTCGCGACGACCGGGCAGGCCAGCGCGGCCGCGAGGCGCAGCGCCGCATCGTTGAACACGGCCTCCTGCGGATGGCCGACGCGGCAGATCTCGACGTACAGGTCGTCGCCGAACAGCGCGAGCCACTGGCCGCCGCGCGTTGCGGCGAGTTCGCCGTTGCCGGCGAGCAGCAGATGGCCGACATCGCTGTCGCGGCCGAGCAGCGCGATGAGTCCTTCGCTGTGGTCGCGCATCCAGGCCGGGTCGACCTGCGCGAAATCGCCGTGCTGGCCTTCGATGTAGGCGCGCGACAGCAGGCGCGACAGATTGAGATAGCCCGTGCGGTTGCGGCACAGCACGGTGATCCGGGTCGGCTTGTTGCGGTCGGCCGGGTTCGCGATCCAGAGATCCGCGCCCGCGATCGGCTTGACCCCGGTTTTCTCGGCTTCCTTGTAGAACTTCACGAGGGCGAACAGATTGACCTGGTCGGTCAGCGCGAGCGCCGGCATGTCCGCCTTCGCGCAGGCTTTCATCAGCGAGCCGATGCGGATGGTCGAGTCGATCAGCGAGTATTCGCTGTGGACATGCAGATGGACGAAACGTGCGGTCATGTCGATCGAGGCCCGGCGGCGCAGCGTAAGCGCAGGGCCGGGCAGGGGCAAGGCTTGACACGCGGCCGGCCCACGGCGCCGACGCGGCGCCATTCAAACGTTCGTGTTGCAGCGCCGAATGCGACGCCCGTCACAGACGTATACGCTCGGGATTCGCCGCAGCACCCGCGACCGCGGCTCATCCCTGGGAGAAAACGACATGCCTCAGACCCGTCTGCAGCGCACTTGCCGCCGCGTTCTCGCGCTTGCCGTCGCCGCGGCGTTGCCGGGTGCCGCGCTCGCCGAGCCGATCAAGATCCCCGAACTGCGCGCCGCCGCGAGCATCGCGACCGACGCCGAAGGCATTCCGCTGATCAAGGCACAGAACGAGCATGACCTGGCGTTCCTGCAGGGCTATGCGCATGCGCGCGACCGCTTCTTCCAGATGGACTTCAGCCGCCGCGGCGCGAGCGGCACGGTCGCCGAACTCGTCGGCCAGCCACCGCGACGGCGCGCACCCGGCGAAGGCGTGGAACTCGCGGACCAGGTGCGACTGGTCGGCGTATCCGT
>CAMLLF010000577.1 GCA_946480705.1 uncultured Lysobacteraceae bacterium
GTCGCCGCGCGCCGACGCGTCGTTCGCCGCGACGAAGCCCGGGCCGCTGCGGCGCGTGACGGTCGAGCCGACGTTGCTCGTGAGGATGATCAGGCTGTGGCGGAAATCCGCGGTATTGCCCTGGCGGTCGGTCAGGCGGCCGTCGTCGAACAGCTGCAGGAAGAGATCCCAGACGCGCGTGTGCGATTTCTCGAACTCGTCGAGCAGCACGACCGCAAACGGCGTCTGCCGGATGCGCGCGGTCAGCGAGGTCGCGCGCTCGCCGCTGCCTTCGTCGATGAGGCGCCAGTACGCGTCTTCGGACTGGTATTCGCTCATGTCGAAGCGCAGCAGCTTCTCGCGCGAACCGAACAGGTATTCGGCGAGCGCCTTGGCGAGTTCGGTCTTGCCGGTGCCGGTCGGGCCCGCGAACAGGAACACGCCGAGCGGGCGCTGCGGATCGGTCAGGCCGGCCTTGAGCATGCTGATGCGGTCGACGAGCGCGTCGACGGCTTCGTCCTGCCCGATCACACGGCGCGTGAAGAACGCGCGCACCTCGGCGAGATCGAGCCGCGCGCCGCCGTCGAGGATGTCGAGCGGCAGGCCCGATTGCGCCGACAACGTGGCCAGCACCTGCGTGCGCGTCAGCGGCAGCTGCGGCGGATCGGACTGCAGCGCCGTGCGCAGGGTTTCCTGCAGCAGGCGCAGGCTGCGCCCGGGTTCGACGCGCTCGGGAAACTGCTGCGCGGCGAGACTCATCGCTTCGGCGACGAGTTCGGGCGCCGCGACCGGCCGTTCCGCGCGCTGCTCGGCGCGCTGCGCCCAGACCGCGGCCAGTTCGCGCGTCGCCGCGATGTCGAGCGCGTCGACGTCGAGACCGACGGTCAGATGGCGGATGCGCGGACGCTGCGCGAGCACGCGGCTCCAGGCATCGCGCGGGCTTTCGCCGATCAGCTGGATTTCGTGCTTCTCCAGATGCGGCAGCAGCAGATCGAGGATGCCGGTCGGATCGCTGGTCGTGCGGCCCTTGTCGAGCAGCTGATGCGCCTCGGGCACGTACCAGAGCGTGCGAGGCGCGGCGAGTGCGCGCACGAGCTGGCCGATGCGACGTTCGAGTTCGCCGATGTATTTCTGTCCGGCCAGGATCTGCGCCGGCGTCGCCTCGACGATGCGCCAGCCCTGGCCGGCGAGTTCGCGCAGGCACTGGCGGATCAGCGTGCTCTTGCCGCTGCCTTCGGGTCCGACCAGCACCGGGCTCGTGCGCGGCTCGCGAACGAGCAGCGCGAGCACGCGGCGGCGCGCGTCTGCGTCGGCCGGCGCGAGCACGTCGTCGTCGCCTTCATCGGGACCGACGAGGCGGCCGACCTGCAGCAGCACGCCAAGGTCTTCGTGCGCGCGCAGCCGCGCATCGATCTGGCCGGCGAACGCGTCGCCGCGCGCGTGACCGCAGGCGCGCAGCCAGCCTTGCAGCGTGCGCAGATGATCGGGATCGGCCGAGGCAATGCCGGTGCCGAACATCGCGTCGATCGGCAGCGCATCGAAATAGCGCTGCAGGTCGGTGCGCGTGACCGGGTGGTCGATCCACCACTCGCTCATGCGCAGCAGCACGCCTTCGAGCGATTCCGGGTGCGGGTGGGCCGCGAGATAGCCGAGCGCGTAGTGCAGCGTGAAGAAACCCAGGCGGTCGAGCGTGCGCACGATGTCGAGCGGTACCACGTCGCCGGCGCGATGCAGCGCGACGAGTGCGGCGCAGCTCAGCGGAACGCCGCGCGACGCGGCTGCCTCGACACGGTCGCGCGGCGTGAACGCATCGCCGGCGAGCAGCTCGACCGCCCGGCCGAACTCGCCCATCGCGCCGAGTTCCTCGGGATGATTGAACGCGTCCATGCGTTCCTGGCACGGCCGCAGCAGCGCGTTGACTTCGTCGCGCGGCGACATCGGCGCGGCAGGCTCCACGGTTTCGGCGACGGCCGCCGCCGGTTCGGCAGGCGCGACGGCGCTTGCGGCGGCCGGCACGCGGTCATCGCGAACCGCGGGTTCCGGACGCCGCGCCGCGCGCAGCCCCCAGGCCGCGAGGAATCCGAGTACCGCGCCTATGACAAATCCGACCATCGTGCCGCCTCCGCGTCGTCCCGACCCAGGAGTTTCCCATAGCCGCGGTTGCGCAGAACCGGCGCCGCCGCATCGTTTTCGGGCGATGTCGCGCCGCAGCAGTCCGATTGCTCATGTATGCCGTAAACGGCATAAGCATCCGGCTTGTGCGGCGCAACGCCGTCGCGTCTGCGCGCCGGTGCGCGCCCGCCGCGCTTGACATTGACACCGCGGTACACGCGCGCGAATCGCAAAATGTCGGCGCATCCCCGCGTTGCTGCGCCGCAGCCGCACCAGCGCACGGGTGCCGCTGCCGCGCCCGCTGCGCGCGACAAATCGCGAAGTGAACGACGTCACAACTATAAAAACATTCCCGAAACACGGTTGCGATCGTCGCCCTGCTCGTGTACACCGTCGGCCCGGGAGAGGTGCTCGGCAACGAGCTCGCGACGCTTCCGACCTCGGCAATTGCACGATCCGGGACAGCACGACGCGAACCTGCGCACGTTCGATGACGCAGTCGCAACACCCGGAATCCGCCGCGGCGAACGCGTCGACGTGGAACAGGGGTGGTCCACGACGTTGCAGCGACGGAATCGCGCCGATCGGGTACCGCATGACACGACACAGGGCTTTCGACGACCGCAGCGCGGTCGCGACGGCGTGTTGCGTCCTGCGCGTACGCACGACGGCGCGGTTGCGCGCTGCGCGGCAAGCCGCGCGCCAGTGACACGGAGGTCGAAACGCCGCATCGCGGCCATTCGTACACCGGGAGGGAGTTAGTCGAATGAACGTTTCGCGCAAGAAGATCACGACGCGCCTGTGGAAGGCGCTGCTGCCGGCCTGCCTGCTGTTCGCGATCGGCGGCGGCATCGCTGTCGCCGGCGACGACACCGGCGCGCGGCCGAGCACCATGTCGCTGCAGGTCGACACGTATCGCGGCAAGGCCGACGCATTCCACGCGGTCGAGCTGTTCTCGGCCGCGTCGTCGCGCTCGGCCACGAGCGATGCCGTGACCCAGCTCGCCGTCAGCAGCGGCACGCTGCTCGATCTCGACAAGAACGCGGTCTCCGAGCTTTACCGCAGCCGCCCGAGTTCGCTGACGCTGCGGCTGCCGACGCGCGAGCGCGGCCAGGTCGAACTCGAACTGTTCGAGAACGACATCTTCGCGCCCGACTTCCAGATCACTGCAAGCGGCGGCGAAGACACCAGCAAGATCAGCCGCGGCCTGCACTACCGCGGCATCGTCAAGGGCGATCCGTCGTCCTTCGCCGCGGTCAGCGTGTTCAACGGCGAGATCATCGGCACGTTCTCGACCGTGACCGACGGCAACTGGGTCATCGGCAAACTCGAAGGCGAGAACC
>CAMLLF010000578.1 GCA_946480705.1 uncultured Lysobacteraceae bacterium
CAGCCTCAACGTGATCTCGCTGGCCGGTCTCGCGTTCGCAGTCGGCATGGTGGTCGAAGGCGCGATCGTCGTGTCCGGCAACATCATCCGGCTCAAGGAGTCGGGCATGACGCCGATCGAAGCGGCGCTGGCCGGCGCCAAGCAGGTCGTGCCGGCGCTGTTCGCCTCGACCGTGACGACGATCGCCGTATTCCTGCCCGTGCTGTTCCTGCAGGACGTCGAGGGCCAGATCTTCGCCGACCTCGCGCTGACGATCTCGATCTCGGTCGCAATCTCGATCGTCGTCGCGCTGACCGTGCTGCCGGCGGCCGCGGGCGGCTGGCTCAAGGCGAAGAAGCTGACCTCGGGCTACGGCGACGGCTGGCCGTCGCTGACCGAACGCATCCTGCGCTGGACCGACACGCCGACCAAGCAGCTGACCTGGGTCGCGACGCTGCTTGTCGCGCCGCTGATCCTGTGCTGGGTGTTCCTGCCGCGCCTGGACTACCTGCCGCCGGTCAAGCGCGCCGCGATCGACGCGTTCTTCAGCTTCCCGCCGGGCATGAGCCCGGAAACCGTCAACCGCGAAATCGCCGGCAAGATCCTCGAGCGCCTGCAGCCCTACATGAAGGGCGAGAAGCAGCCGCAGCTCAAGAACTACTACCTGCTGCTGTGGCCCGGCGGCGGCACGATCGGTGCGCGCGTCGTCGACGAGTCGCGCATCGGCGAACTCGAGAAGATCGTGCGCGAGGAAGTCGTCGTCGGCCTGCCGGACACGCGTGCCTTCGCGACCGAAGGCGATCTGTTCGGCGGCTTCGGCGGCTCGGCGCGTTCGATCGCAATGCATCTGCAGAGCGACGATACCAAGGCGCTGGAACGCGCCGCCGAACAAGGCCGCCAGCTGCTCGAGAAGACCTTCCCGGGCGCGAACGTGCAGGCGTTTCCGAATACCGATTCGGTGCAGTCGGAACTGCACGCGGTGCCGAACGACCGGCGCATCGCCGAAGCCGGCTGGGACCGCAGCTCGGTCGGCACCGTCGTGCGCGCGCTCGGCGAAGGCGCCTGGCTCGGCGAATACTTCAACGGCGAAACGCGCGTGCCGATCATGCTGCGCGCGAGCGCCGGCCAGACGCCCGAGCAGCTTGCCGAAGCGCCGCTCGTGACGCCGTCGGGGCAGATCGTGCCGCTCGGCGATCTCGTAAGCCTCAACACCGCGATGGGCCCGACGACGATTCGCCGCCTCGATCACCGTCGCACGATCAGCCTCAGCGTCGATCCGCCGGCAACGCTGTCGCTCGAAGAGGCGCTCGCGACGCTCAACCGCGACGTCGTGCCGAAGCTGCGTGAAGCGATGCCGGAGGACGGCACCATTCTCATGGCCGGCAGCGCCGATCGCCTCGAGCAGATCGTCGGCACGATGACGAAGAATTTCGCGCTCGCGCTGCTCGTGCTGTTGATGATCATGGCCGCGCTGTTCAAATCGCTGCGCGACGCCGTCATCGTCATGCTGACCGTGCCGCTCGCGCTGATCGGCGGCATGGTCGGCCTGCGCGTGCTCGGACTGTTCGCATTCCAGCCGCTCGATCTGCTGTCAATGATCGGCTTCGTCATGATGATCGGCGTCATCGTCAATCACGCGATACTGCTCGTCGACCTGACGCGCGAGGCGCAGAACGACGGCCATTCGCTCGACGATGCGATCCGCATGGGCCTGAATCAGCGCCTGCGCGCGATTCTCGCCTCGACCATGACGGGTGCGCTCGGTGCTTTGCCGATGGCCGTGAATCCAGGCCCGGGCAGCGTGATCTATCGCGGCCTTGCAGCGGTCAATGTCGGCGGCGTCGTCGTCGCGCTGGTGTTCTCGCTGCTCTTGATGCCGAGCCTGATGCGCCTGAGCCAATGGCGCCGCCGTCCGAAGAATTCCGCCGAAGCGCAGCCGGTCGCCCGCGAATCCGGCTATCCGCGCGCGGCCTGATGCAATCCAGGAGAAGAACATGAAAGCCTTTCCGCTGAGTCTGCTGTTGACCGCACTGATTGCGGCGCCGACGGCGCTGACGACCGCTGCGGAGCCCACGCCCGCGGCACCCGCGGCGACGGTCGCCGTCGCCGAGGCGACCGCGTCGAAGCTGTCGCCGACGCGCTGGGTGCCGGGCAGCGTGGTCAGTCGCGACGATGCGCGCATCGCGACGCTGGCCTCGGGCCGCGTCATGGACATCGCCGAAGTCGGCAGTGTGTTCAAGAAGGGCGAGCGCATCGCGAAGCTCGACGACGTGCCGTTGCGCCTGCGCCTCGAACAGGCCCGCGCGACCGCCGGCCGCGCGAAGGCGCAGCGCGATCTCGCGCAGACGCAGATGTCGCGGCTCGCCAAGCTCGCACCGGGCAACGCCGTCGCGCAGACTCAGCTCGACGAAGCGCGCGCGACGCTCGAAAGCGCCAACCAGGAACTCGCGCGCGTCGACGCCGAGCGGCGCAGCATCGAGCACGATCTCGGAGAGACCGAGATTCGCGCGCCGTTCGACGGCGTGGTCAGCGAGCGCTTCGTGCAGCGCGGCGAATACCTGCAGATCGGCGCGGCGGTCGCGCATCTCGTCGACACGGGCCGTCTCGAAGCGCGCGTGCAGGCACCGCTCGCGCTCGCGCCGCAGGTCAAGACCGGACAGGAAATCCAGGTGCGCCTGCGCGATGCCGTGCAGCCGGCGACCGTGCGCGCGGTCGTGCCGGTCGGCGACGAGCGCTCACGTCAGTTCGAGCTGCGCGTGACGCTGCCGGAAGACTTCGCGCTGGTCGGCACGGCCGTCGAGGTAGCGTTGCCCGAAGCGGCGAACGCCACGGCGCTGACGGTCCCGCGCGACGCGCTCGTGCTGCGCGAAGCGCACACCTACGTGATGCGCGTGAAGGCGGACAACACGGCCGAACGCGTCGAAGTGCGCGCCGGTGCGGCGCGCGATGCGTTCGTCGAAGTCACCGGCGAGCTGAGTCCGGGCGACAAGGTCGTCGTCCGCGGCGCCGAGCGCCTGAATCCGGGGCAGAGCGTGCGCGTGGTCGAAGGCTGAAAAATCGCGCGGGCCGTGCTTGGCGCGACCCGCGCGCGCGGCTACATTGCCCACTTCGTCGGGTCGGAGTGAGCAATGCGCATCGTCAGTTTCAACGCCAACGGCATCCGGTCGGCGGCGACCAAGGGCTTCTACGACTGGCTGTCGGCGCACAAGGCCGACATCGTCTGCCTGCAGGAAACCAAGGCGCAGGAACATCAGCTGACCGACGCGCTGTTCCGGCCCGCAGGTTTCCACAGCTACTACCGCGACGCGACGAGCAAGAAGGGCTACAGCGGCGTCGCGATCTATTCGCGCACCAAGCCCGACGAAGTCCGCACCGCGCTCGGCTGGGCGGACTTCGACGAGGAAGGCCGCTACATCGAAGCGCGTTACGGCAACCTCAGCGT
>CAMLLF010000579.1 GCA_946480705.1 uncultured Lysobacteraceae bacterium
CCTCGACGCCGGCGACGGTCGCGGTGATCGGCGGCGCGGTGCTCTATCTCGTCGGCAACAGCCTGTTCAAGTTCAGCATTTCGGGAAAATTACCGTATTCCCATGTGTCGGGCGCGGTCGGACTGGCGGCAGCAGCGGGGCTGTCGCCGTGGCTGCCGCCGCTCGCGCTCGGCGCGACGACGGCGGCGATCCTGCTGGGCGTGGCGGCCTGGGATGCGCACCGCAACCGGGGCTGGACGCCGGCGGAGGAGGAGGCGGAGGCGGAATCGTCGTCGGAGGCTTGAGCTTGGTGTCGGCGGCCACATAGCCGTCTCCCAGGACGCGCAATGAAGCACGAAACCCATCCCCACCCATGCCCTCCCTTGAAGGAGAGGGTTTTTTCCGGCGGCTCTCAATGATGGCTCCGAGCACGACCCCGGCATTCTGGCGCGACGACGCGCTGCCATTCATCGAAGCGCGCTACGTCGAGGACGGGCGCACGGTCTGTTACGAGCGGCATTTTCACGACACGTTCTCGATCGGGCAGATCACCGCCGGGCGCAGCACGTATCTCAACGGCAGGCTGCGCGAGACAGTCGGCGAAGGCGCCGTCGTGATCATGAACCCGGGGGACGTGCACGCCTGCAATCCGGTCGCGGACGAACGCTGGGCCTATCGCATGCTCTACGTCGATCGCGCCTGGCTCGCGGGCTTGCAGCACGATCTCGGGTTCGACGCGAACCACGACCTGCGCGCGTTCTCGACGGCCGTCACGAACGATGCGGCGTTGTTTGCCGCCTTCGCCGCGCTGAGCACGCTGCTGGCCGACGAATCCGTCGACACGCTGCGGAAGGAAACCGCAGCCGTTGCCTTCTTCGGCGAGGTGCAGCGGCGGCTCGATCCGGCGCCGTGCGTGCCGCGGCAGGATGACGACAAGGTGCGCGAGGCGGCGGAATTCATCAGCGACAACCGCACGCGGCGCATTACGCTCGAGGAACTGTGCAGGGCGACCGACCTGTCGGCGTCGTACCTGATTCGCGCGTTCAAGCGGCGCTACGGCCTGACGCCGCATGCCTATCTCGTGAATCGCCGCGTCGAATACGGCCAGGTGCAACTGCGTCGCGGCCGCGCGATCGCCGACGTCGCGCTCGACGCGGGCTTCGCCGACCAGGCGCACTTCCAGCGTGCATTCAAGCGCCTGCTCGCCGCAACGCCTCGCCAGTACCGCGCGTGACGCGCGGTCATCCGACCAGCAGATAGACGGCGCTCGCGACGAGCAGCGCGGCGAGTCCGCGATTGAGCCAGCGCATGCGCCGCGCGTCCTGCAGATAGTGGCGCAGGAACGCGCCCGCGTAGGCCCAGCAGGCGATCGACACGTAGCAGATCACGAAGTAGATCGCGCCGAACACGCCGACCTGCACGAGGTCGCCGCCGGCCGCATACGCGCCCATGCCGGCGATCGCCGCGAGCCAGGCCTTCGGATTGAGCCATTGCATGGCCGCGCCGTAGAGCAGCGAAGGGCGCTTGGACGCGCCGCCGTCGCCGAGCCGGCCGTCGTCGGTCGCGAGTTTCCAGGCCATGAACAGCAGGAAGGCGACGCCGGCCCACTGGATCGCTGTCACGAGCCACGGCAGCCAGGTCGTGAGTTCGTGCAAACCGAGACCGATCAGCACGAGCAGCACGGTGAAACCGACCGTCGCGCCGGTCACGTGCGCCATGCTCGCGCGCAGGCCGTGCTGCGCACCCGAACTCACAGCGACGATGTTGACGGGGCCCGGGGAAATCGAGGCTGCGAGTGCGAATGCGGCCATGGAGAGAGTGGTGCTCATGCGGTCTTCCGGTCGTTGGGGGCGACCGGAAGGTAGGACGGGGCGCGCGGCGGTTATTGAATGAAATTGACCTGGGGGCAGAAACGAGTGAGGCAAAGCGGCAGCGCTGCCGCTTCACCACGCGTTTCTCACTCCTGCCCGTCTCACTCGTTCCTCGCCTCGTCCGTCCGGTCCCCGAGCATGCGCCGGATCGCGACATAGAAGATCGGCACGAACAGCAGGCCGAGGAAGGTCGCGAAGACCATGCCGCCGATGACGCCGGTGCCGATGGCATGACGCGCGTTGGCGCCGGCGCCGCTGGAAACCGCGAGCGGCAGCACGCCGAGGATGAATGCGAACGAGGTCATCAGGATCGGCCGCATGCGCAGGCGGCCGGCTTCGATGACGGCTTCGCGCAGCGGCTTGCCGTGGCGCTGCGCCTCGACGGCGAACTCGATGATCAGGATCGCGTTCTTCGCGGCGAGGCCGATGATCGTGATCAGGCCGATCTTGAAGTACACGTCGTCGGGCAGGCCGCGCAGCAGCGAGAACGCGACGGCGCCGAGCACGCCGAGCGGCACGATCAGCATGACGGAGACCGGAATCGACCAGCTCTCGTAGAGCGCCGCGAGGCAGAGGAACACGACGAGGATCGACAGCGCGAACAGGAGCGGTGCCTGGTTGCCCGAAACGATTTCCTGCAGCGACTGGCCGGCCCAGTCGAAGCCGAACCCTGGCGGCAGGTCCTTCTCGATGATGTCCTGCATGGTCTTCATGGCTTCGCCGGAACTGCGGCCGGGCGACGGCGAGCCGACGATCTCGATCGCCGAATAACCGTTGAAGCGCACGAGCGCCGGCGGTCCCATGATCCATTTCGAACTGACGACGCTCGACAGCGGGATCATGTTCGGCGTGGTGTTGCCGGTCGCGTCCGTCGTGGTCTTCGAGCTCGGCAGGAAGAAGCGGTTGAACGCTTCGGGGCTCATGCGGAATGGCGCGTCGGCCTGCAGCACCACGCGCAGCACGCGGCCCTGGTAGAAGAAGTCGTTCGCGTAGACGGGCGCCAGCATGAGCTGGATCGCGCTGAACACGTCGGTCACGGCGAGGCCCATCGACTGCGCCTGCACGCGGTCGATGTCGATCTTCAATTGCGGTGAATCCTGCAGTCCGTTCGGACGCACGCCCTGCAGCAGATCTTTCTTCTCGGCGGCCTTGCCGAGCACCGTGTTCTGCGCGGCGACGAGCGCTTCGTGTCCGCCGCCGGCGCGATCCTGCAGATACATGTCGAACCCGCCGAACGCGCCTAAGCCCTGGATCGTCGGCAGGTTGACGACGAAGGCCTGCGCGTCCTTGAGGCCGGCGAACAATGCGCCGTTGGCCTGCTGGATGAAGGTCATCGCGTTGGTCTTGCGTTCGTCCCAGGGTTTGAGCCGGATGAACGCCATGCCGACGTTGTCGGCCTGGCCGATG
The DNA here is from genome assembly GCA_946480705.1 of uncultured Lysobacteraceae bacterium. Next base: position 3,258 of record CAMLLF010000579.1, read on the forward strand.
AAGCTGAAGCCGCTGACCTGCAGCACCGCTTCGACCGCGTCATTCTTCGACAGGATGTCGCTGACCTGCATGACGTCGAGCATGGCGGCGACGCGCGGTGCGATGTTCTTGCCGAAGGTGGTGGCCGGCGCGAGCAGCGCGTCGTGGCCTTCC
>CAMLLF010000580.1 GCA_946480705.1 uncultured Lysobacteraceae bacterium
ACGCCCGGCAGATCGGCCGAGCCCATCGACAGGAACACGTAGCGCTCGCCGCCGCGCTGCCAGTTCGCATTGCCGGCCTCGACATCGGCCCGCGGCGCGCGCGCCATGATGCCGCCGAGCGAATACTCGGTCTCGACCGCGCCGCCATGCGTGCTGCCCGGCGCGCCGGTGCCCGCGGTGTTGCGCGGCCGCACGCGCGCCGTCGCGACGAAATCGCCGGGCACGCGCTGGAACGTGAGTTCGCCGCGATAGTCCTGCCACCAGCCCGAGCTGTGCGGCCGCATGACCAGCGCGCCGCCGTCGGTCTGCGGCTCGATCGCGAGATATTGCAGCTGATCGACGGGCCAGTGCTCGACCTGCCAATGCCGCGTCCACTGCGTCAGCGTGACCGGATCGTCGAACTCGTCGCCGAGCCAGTCGATGCGCGTGTTCTGCGGCGCTTCGAAATCGGCGACGAAAATGCCGTGCTCGGCCTGTGCGGCGCAAACGGCGGCGAGCAGCAATAACGACAGCGCAAGACGTGACATCGCAGATCCCCCCGGTCGGCAGCGCAACTGCCGACGCATCCCGGGGACGATTCTTCCCGCGGTTTGCGCCGTCTGCAGCATCGCGCCTGCGAACGGCGCGTTTGTGCTGACGAACGGGAAACGGAGGGGGCGGGGATCAGGGAGCGGGAGGAGCGTGAAGAGGAGTGAGAAACGAGTGGGACAGGCGCTGCCGTTCACTCGTTTCTCACCCCTCGCCACTGCTCTTCAGAACGTCACGATTTCCTTGAATCCGCCAAAGAACATGCGTTTGGCGTCGAACGGCATGCTGCTCGGATCATCCATCTTCAGGCGCGGATCGGACATGACGAGCTTGTTGATGCGGTCGCGGTCGCGGCGCGACTTGTAGACGATCCACGAAAACAGCACGGTCTCGTCGTCCTTGAGCTTCACGGCCTGCGGAAACGAAGTGACCTTGCCGGGCTTGACGTCATCGGCGACGCACTCGTGATACGACAGCGCGCCATGTTCCATCCAGATCTTGCCGGCCTTGCGCGCAAGCTTCTTGTACGCGGCGAGGTTGGCTTTCGGTACGGGTACGACGAATCCATCGATGTAGCTCATACGACCTCCGGTTCGTTACGCGTCATGCGCGATGCGTACTTAACCGGCGCGCGCTGCAGGATGCAAGCCCAGCAGCGGGAGTGGTACACAAAAGCAACAGAGGAACCGCAGGGTCGTGGTCAGGAACGAGAGAAAGCCATCGCGCACGCTGCCCCTGCCCTCCGGTTCCTAAACATGCCCTCCAGATTTCTGCTCTTGTTCACGCGGCACGTGCAAGCGCTTCGCTGCCGATCCGCTCATGCGCGGCGGCCATCGACGCCGCGCGCTGTTCGGCGCTGATGCCGACGCCTTCGGCGCGGATGAAGCGGATGTCGCGGATGCCGAGGAAACCGAACAGCTGGCGCAGATAGCTCTCCTGGAAGTCCGCCGCCTGCAGCGCCGTGTCCGCATAGAAGCCGCCACGGCCCGACAGCACGATCACGCGCTTGCCGACCGCGAGACCCTCGGGCCCCTGCGCCGTGTAGCGGAACGTGCGGCCGGCGACGGCGATGCGGTCGATCCAGGCCTTGAGCTGACTCGGCACACCGAAGTTGTACATCGGCGCACCGACGACGAGGACGTCGGCGTCGAGGAATTCCTGCAGCGCGGTTTCGTTGCGCTCGACCTCGGCACGCCGTTCCGGCGCCAGCGCATCGACGGCGTCGCGCGGCAGCGGCGTCCAGTGCGGCAGCGGGTCGGCGGCCAGGTCGCGGTAGGTGACCTCGGTCTCGGGGTGCTCGCGACGGTACTGCGCCACGACCGCGGCCGTCAGTTCGCGCGTGACCGAATGCGTACCGAGCGGACTGGAATCGAGCTGCAGCAGTTTCATGGGTGTCTCCGGTTGATCGGCGGATGCCGTGCGAGAGATGCTATGGACGGCCACAATCGCCCGGTAGTCCGCCGAAATCGGACTCATCGTCCTACTGGAAGAACGATCATGCGCGACCTGAATGACCTCGCCTTCTTCGCCGCCGTTGCCGAGCACGGCGGCTTCGCCGCCGCCGGGCGCGCCCTCGGCATTCCCAAATCGCGCCTGAGCCGGCGCATGGCGCAGCTCGAGGACGACCTCGGCGTGCGCCTGGTGCAGCGCTCCACGCGCCGGTTCGCCGTGACCGAGATCGGCCGGCAGTTTCTCGTCCACTGCCGGGCGATGCTCGCGGAGGCGAAGGCGGCGGAAGAAGCCGTCGCGACGCAGCGCGCCGAGCCTCGCGGCATGGTACGGATCGCCGCGCCGGTCGAGCTCGCCCAGAACCTCGTCGCCAGCTGCCTGCCGCGCTTCCTCGCCGCCTATCCGCGCGTGCGCGTGCAGTTCCTCGTGTCGAACCGGCGCTTCGACCTGCTCAACGAAAACGTCGACATCGCGCTCCGCGTGCGCCCGGCGCCGGACATGGATCCGGAACTCGTGACGCGGCGGATCGGACGCGCGCAGAAAGTCATGGTCGCCGCGCCTGCCTATCTCGATGCGCGCGGGCGGCCGCGGCATCCGGACGATCTGGCGGCGCACGACACGCTGAGCCTCGTCGAAATGGAAACCGTACAGAACTGGACATTTTTCCCGGCCGCGGGCGGCGAACCGGTTCGCGTCGAGGTGGAGCCGCGGCTGCTCTGCGGCGAGTTCAACGTGCTGATGCAGGCCACGCTGGCCGGCAGCGGCATCTGCGGCCTGCCCGCGACGATGTGCGGGCCGCATGTCGTCGACGGCCTGTTCGAACACGTGCTGCCCGACTGGCAGGCCGGCGAATCGGTGATACACCTCGTCTATCCATCGCGACGCGGCCAGCTGCCGGCCGTGCGCGCGCTCGTGGAATTCCTCGTCGAGCACCTGCCGCCGATCGTCGACGCGCGCGATGCCGAGGCCGGCTGTCCGGTGCAGCCGCGCTGAGACGCCGGGCATCGACAAGCCGTCGGGATTTCTATAAAACCGCACGGATTGCATTTTGCGCCAGCCTCCAGGGAATGCGCCGGCCGGCCGGCGCACAGACCGGCCCCGGTTCGCCGCCGTTGGGCAGCGGCAGGTCCACCAGGTTCAGCTGTTCGGGGCCGCCGTAGGCGGTGATCTGGATCGCACGTGGCATGGGCTGGTCTCTCTTCGCTGCAGTGATCGGAGGCGCAGCTTATGCCGCTTGCGCTTCCCGCGTGGCAACATGGGCTGCAAGCCATGAAGAAACTGCTGCAGGCCCCCAACCTCGCGCTGGCCACGCTGTGGGTCGATCAACTGCGCGACGCCGGCATTGGCGCGGCGGCATCATGGTTCCTCGCCCGCGGCCTGCAGACGCTGCTGTTCGAAGTCACCGCCGCGGATCCGGCGACGTTTGTCGCGA
>CAMLLF010000581.1 GCA_946480705.1 uncultured Lysobacteraceae bacterium
AGCGCGCAGGCGCTGCCGCACAGCTTCATCGCGAGCTACTGGCTGCCGCCCGCGCGCGCCGTCGAACTGCGCGCGGTGTCGCGCGAATTCCCGAACCTGTCGATGATCGACATCAACGCGATCCTCGACCGCGTGCGCGACATCATCGACCGCGTCAGCAGCGCGGTCATGGCCGTGCTCGGCTTCAGCCTCGTCGCAGGCCTGCTCGTGCTGATCGCCGCGCTCAACGTCAGCGCCGAGGAACGCCGCTTCGAGACCGCGATGCTGCGAACCCTTGGCGCACGCCGCGGCCAACTGCTCGCGACCGTGCTCGGCGAATTCGCACTGCTCGGACTGATCGCCGGACTGATCGCGTCGATCGGTGCGATCACCGCGGGGCTGTCGCTCGGCCGCGCGGTGTTCCGCATCGCCTGGAGCCCGCCCGTGCTGCCATTTGCACTCGGCGTGCTCGCCGCGGTCGCGCTCGTGACCTTCGCCGGCTGGCTCGGCACGCGCGGCATCGCGCGCACGTCGCCGGTGCTGGTGTTGCGAAAAGAATGATCGTAGGGCGCAATAATCGAAGGGCATTGCGCCGTCTTCGCAGCGCATTGCGCCGTCTTTGCAGCGCGTTGGCCGTCCTTGCAGCGCATTGCGCCGTCCTTGCAGCGCACACGCAAAAGCAAAAGACGTATGTACCGCGTCTTTCGCCGACAACCTGGCCGCGAGCCGCGAGACGGACTCGGCGCAATGCCCTTCGGTTATTGCGCCCTACGAAGGCATCGCTGCCCGGCGGATGCGGCCGCATCGTCGGCACTGCGGTAGACGACCCGAATCGCGAACACGAAGTGAGTCCAGGCACTCCGCTGCCTTCTCACTGCTCTTTACGCGTTTGTCTGCATGAATTCGGCGTTTTTCGCGCCGCCCCCGACCATGGAGATCACCGATGACCAGTCCCCGCATCGCCCTCGTCACGGCGCGCGCCGCGCGCGGCCTGGACGAAGACCTGCCGCCGGCCGTCGAGGCGTTCGAACGCGCGGGCGTCGAAGTGACTGTCGTCGACTGGGACGATGCGGGCGTCGACTGGTCCGCCTATGACATCGCCGTGCTGCGCTCGACCTGGGACTACACGCAGCGGCTGCCGGAATTCCTGGCCTGGGTCGAACGCGCGGCGGCCGCGACGACGCTGCTGAATCCGCCGGACATCGTGCGCTGGAACACCGACAAGCATTACCTCGGCGAGCTCGCCGCGCGCGGCATCGCGATCGTGCCGAGCGCGTTCGTCGAACCGGGCGAAGATGCGGCTGCGGCGCTCGTGCGCTTCATCGATGCGCACGGCCGCGGCGATCCGGCGTTCGAGTTCGTCGTGAAACCCTGCGTCGGCGCGGGTTCGCGCGACGCGCAACGGCACGGCGCGGAGCGGCCCGACGCCGCGCTCGCGCATCTCCAGGCGCTGCTGGCCGCGGGCCGCAGCGCGCTGCTGCAGCCCTATCTCGCGCGCGTCGACGAACACGGCGAGACCGCACTGCTCTGGTTCAACGGCGAGTTCAGCCATGCGATCCGCAAAGGCCCGCTGCTGCGCCGCGACGAGGCGGCGACGCGCGCGCTGTTCGCCGCCGAGCACATCACCGCGCGCGTGCCGGACCCGGCGGAACTGGCCCTCGCCCGCGAGACGCTCGCGGCGATTCCGGCCGGCGAACCGCTGCTTTACGCGCGCGTCGACCTGATCCAGGACGCCGACGGCAACCCCTGCCTTCTGGAGCTGGAACTCAGCGAGCCGTCCCTATTCTTCGGCCACGGCGCGGGTTCGGCCGACCGCTTTGCGGCTGCCGTGCTTGGCCGGAAGCGAACAGCTGGCGCGTAGGAGTCGGAAAGGGGGCGAAGCGCGCTTCCCCTGGTTCTTGCCTACTACCCTCTCGTTTTTCCCAGGCTGTCCGGACTAGCCGGCCTGCCGCATTTTCCGCGGCGCGGTAGAATTCGGGGCTTTCCGCCCGCGGCTGCGGCCGCTTTCCCTGGTCCCACTACGGAATCCGCTGCATGAAGATCCTCGTCGGCTACAAGCGCGTTGTCGATTACAACGTGCGCATCCAGGTCAAGCCGGACGGCTCCGGCGTCGTCACCGAAGGCGTCAAGCTCTCGGCCAATCCGTTCGACGACATCGCCCTGGAAGAAGCGCTGCTCTTGCGCGACAAAGGCGTCGCCACCGACGTCGTCGTCGCCACGATCGGACCGGCCGACTGCCAGGCGCATCTGCGCAACGGCCTGGCCATGGGCGCGAACCGCGCCATCCACGTCGTCAGCACCGCCGCCGTGCAGCCGCTGACCGCGGCGCGCACGCTGCTCAAGCTCATCGAGAAAGAACAGCCGGACATCGTCATCCTCGGCAAGCAGGCCATCGACGACGACTGCAACCAGACCGGCCAGATGCTTGCCGCATTGTGGAATCGTCCGCAGGCGACGTTCGCATCGAAAGTCGAAATCACCGGCACCAGTGCCCGCGTCACGCGCGAAGTCGACGCGGGCCTCGAAACCATCGAAGTCGACCTGCCGGCGGTCATCACGACCGACCTGCGCCTCAACGAGCCGCGCTTCATCAAGCTGCCGGACATCATGAAGGCGAAGTCCAAGCCGATCGAGACGATTCCGCTGGAATCGCTGGGCGTCGAGTCGGGCGACCATCTGAAGACCACGCACTACGCGGCGCCGGCCAAGCGCACGAAGGGCGTCATGGTCAAGGACGTCGCCGAACTCGTTTCGCTGCTGAAGACCAAGGGTCTGGTGTAACTCCCTACGCGACTGCGGCAGCCGCGCGGTGCGCGCGGCGCAGTCCCACCAACGGATGAAGCTCATGAGCAAAGTTCTGATCGTTGCCGAACACCTCAACGGCAAGCTCAATTCCAGCACGGCGCGCTGCGTGACCTGCGCCAGGGCGTTCAATGCTGACAGCGTCGACGTGCTCGTCCTCGCCGACGCGCCCGAGGCGATCGCCGCCGAAGCCGCCGCGATCGCCGGCGTGAACAAGGTGCTGACCGTCGCCAACGCGGCGAATGCGCACGCGATCGCCGCGGTCTACGCACCGCAGGTCGTCGCCGCGGCACAGGGCTACAGCCACGTGCTCGCGCCGTCGACGACGTTCGGCAAGGATCTCGCGCCGCGCATCGCCGCGCTGCTCGGCGTCGCGCAGGTCTCCGACATCGCCGAAGTCGTCGGCGCGCACAGCTTCAAGCGTCCGATCTACGCGGGCAACGCGATCATCACGGTCGAGGCGCCGGCCGATGCGGTGCTCGTCGCCACCGTGCGCACGGCATCGTTCGCGGCCGCGGCGGCTGGCGGATCCGCGGTGGTCGAAGCGCTGAACGTCAGCGCCGAACTGCCGACGCACACGCGCTTCGTCGAGCTGCAGCAGGGCAAGAGCGATCG
>CAMLLF010000582.1 GCA_946480705.1 uncultured Lysobacteraceae bacterium
CGGCCGTGTTCCGCCTGCGCGCGAAGGGCGAGCCCGGCGCGGCGACGCTGAAGTTCGTCGCGACCAGCGGCGACAAGTCGGCAAAGCAAAGCGTGGACATGTCGGTGCGGCCGGCCGTGCCGTTCCGCACCGACGTCGCGATCGGCAGCCTCAATACCGGCGACAAGCTGGTCAAGCCGCTGCGCGACATGTATGACGCCCATGCGCGCCGCGAGGCGAACGCGTCCTACGTACCGCTCGTGCTCGCACGCGGACTGTCGGCGTATCTGACGACGTTCCCGCATCGCTGCACGGAACAGCTGTTGAGCGCGGCGGTGCCGGCGCTCGTGTTCGACTCGAATCCGGAATTCGGCAAGCTGCTGCGCGATCCCGGTGATACGCGCACGACGAAGCAGGCGTTCGCGGAACTGCTCGCCGTATTGCGGTCGCGCCAGAACGACGAAGGCGGCTATGGTCTGTGGACCGCGACGCCGGAATCGCAGCGCTACGTGTCGGTCTACGCGACGCAGTATCTGCTCGAAGCGAAGGACCGCGGCTGGAACGTGCCGCAGGACATGCTCGACAAGTCGAATCGCTATCTCGGCACGCTGGCCGCCGACGAGAGCGACGGTTCGCTCGCCGGCCTGCGCGAACGCGCGTTCGCGATCTACCTGCTGACGCGCCAGGGCAACGTCACGACCAACGCGCTCGCGTCGGTGCGCCAGCGCCTGCAGGACCGCCATGCGGACAGCTGGATGCAGGACACGGCGGCGGCCTATCTCGCGGCGAGCCTGCAGCTCATGAAGCAGGAAGGCGAGGCGCTGAAGCTCATCGTCGGCCCCGAGAAGGTGCTGACGCGCGCGGCGATCGAATCGGGCTGGCGCTACGAGCGCTACTACGATCCGCTGGTCCGCGACGGTGCGACGCTCTATCTGCTCGCCAAGCATTTCCCGGAACGTGCGAAGGCGCTGCCGGCGGCGGGCCTGGAGAACGTCATGCGGCCGTTGTCGCGGGGGCTCTTCAACACGCTGTCCTCGGCGACGACGATTCTCGCGCTCGACGCCTACGCGAAGCAGGTCAGCGCGCTCGGCGGCGACAAGCTGCGCATCTTCGAGCTGGCCAAGGATGGCGCCGCCAAGGCGATCTCCAGGGCCGAAGGACTCGTCGTCACGGCAAACTTCGGCGCGGCGGCCGACGGCGTGCGCGTCGCGAACGAGGCTGACGCCAACGCGTGGTACAGCGTGACGCAGGCCGGCTTCGACCGGAATCCGCCGGCCAAGGAGATCAAGGAGGGACTCGAGATCGTCCGCGAATACACCGACGCCGACGGCAAGGTCATCGATCGCGTCGAACTCGGCCAGGAAATCCTCGTCAAGCTCAAGATCCGCTCGACGCGTTCCGACGGCGTCGGCGACACCGCCGTCGTCGATCTGCTGCCCGGCGGTTTCGAAGTCGTGCAGGAGATTCCGGCGGCCCCGGCACCGGAAAGCGACGAGGAGGGCGCGGCAGAAGCCGCGGCGCCGGCCTGGCGCAGCACGGTCGGTCTCGCGACCTCGACCTGGGCGCCGGACTACGCCGACGTGCGCGACGATCGCGTCGTGATCTACGGCACGGCGATGACGTCGGTGCGCGAGTTCGTCTATCGCATCAAGGCGACGAACGTCGGCAGCTATGTCGTGCCGCCGGCCTATGCCGAGTCGATGTACGAACGCACGGTGCAGGCGCAGTCGCTCGGCGGACGCATCACGGTCGTCAAGCCGGACTGAAGCGACGCACGGGCAGGTCGATGAAGGCGATGGTGCAACGGGCGGTTCTGTCGGCGTGGCGCGGCGTGCTGCGCTGGCAGAACACGCTCGTCGCGATCGCGCTGGTCGCGCTCGTGCTGGGCGCGATCCGTTTGTATCCGCATGCGCCGCTGTCGGCGCATGCGGATTCGTCGACGGCGCTCCACGGCGCGAACGGCGAACTCCTGCGCCTGACCCTGAGCCGCGACGACAAGTACCGGCAGTGGCTGCCGCTCGCGCAGATGCCGCCGGCGCTCGTCGAGGCCGTGCAGCTGCACGAGGACGCGTGGTTCCGCTGGCACCCGGGGTTCAATCCGGTCAGCCTCGTGCGCGGCGCCTGGGTCAGCTACGTGCGGGGCGGCAGCCGGCAGGGCGGGTCGACGCTGACCATGCAGCTCGCGCGGCTCATGTATCGGCTCAACACGCGCAGTCCGCTGGGCAAGGCCGAGCAGATCGCACGCGCAGTCTGGCTCGAAATGCGCTATTCCAAAGATGAAATATTGGAGGCATATCTCAATTACGCGCCCTACGGCCGCAACGTCGAGGGCGTCGCGGCGGCGAGCCTCGTCTACTTCGGCAAACGGCCGCAGGACCTGGCGCTGCCGGAAGTGCTGGCGCTCGCGGTCGTGCCGCAGGATCCGACGCGCCGCCTGCGCGATGCGAGCGGCGCGGCCGGCGACGACAAGCTCAATCGCGGGCTGCGTGCGGCGCGCGACCGGCTCTACGCGCGCTGGCGCGAAACGCACGGCGTCGACGCGGTCAACGACGCGCTGATGCGCCTGCCGCTCGACCTGCGCGCGCCGGCGCAGCTTCCGTTCGTCGCGCCTCACGCGATGGAACAAGTGCTGCGCGAGGCGCGCGGCGAAGGCGGGCTGCCGCCGCAGATCGCGACGACGATCGACGCCGGCCTGCAGCGCGCGATCGAGCGCCAGCTGCACGAGACGCTGCAGCGCGAGCGTATGCGCGGCGTCGACAATGCCGCCGCGCTGCTCGTCGACACGCGCGACATGAGCGTGAAGGCGCTGGTCGGTTCCGGCGACTACGGCGACGCGGCGATCGCCGGCCAGGTCAACGGCACCGCGGCGAAGCGATCGCCGGGTTCGACCTTGAAGCCGTTCATCTACGCGCTGGGCATGGACCAGGGCGTGCTGCATCCGCGCACGGTGCTGCGGGACGTGCCGAGCGCGTTCGGTCCGTTCACGCCGGAAAACTACGACGGCCGTTTCCTCGGTCCGGTCACCGCGACGGACGCGCTGATCCGCAGCCGCAACATTCCGGCGGTCTGGGTCGCCTCGCAGCTGGCCGAACCGAATCTCTACGAATTCCTGAAGCGCGCCGGCATCTCGCGCATGGCGAGCGAACGGCACTACGGCCTCGCGCTCGTGCTCGGCGGCGGCGAGGTCACGATGCAGGAACTCGCGACGCTCTACGCGATGCTCGCGAACCGCGGCGTGCTCAAGCCGCTGCGCCTGCGCGCGAGCGAACCGCAGACCGACGGCGTGCGCCTGGTCAGCGACGCGGCGAGCTTCATGACGCTCGACATGCTGCGGCAGAACCCGCGTCCCGACGAAGCCACGACCGCGACCCCCGCGCGTCTGCCGATCTACTGGAAGACCGGCACCTCCTG
>CAMLLF010000583.1 GCA_946480705.1 uncultured Lysobacteraceae bacterium
CGGGCCCATCGACGACATCATGTGATTGTGGCGGTTGACCTCGTCGATGAAGATCACGCCCGGCTCGGCGTAGCGGTGCGCGGAGGCCACGATGCGGTTCCAGACGTCGGGCGCGAACCGGTTCGAGTAGACGTTCGGGTTGAAGGTGGGCGACGAGACCATCGCCAGCACTTCGCCGTTGCGCGGATCGATCGCGACGGCCGAACCGGGCTTGCCTTCGAAAATCGCCTCGGCGGCTTCCTGCAGGCGCACGTCGATCGTCAGGAACAGGTTCTTGCCGGGCTTGGGCGGGGTCGAGTCGAGCACGCGCAGCGCACGTCCGTCGGCGTTGATCTCGACGCGCTCGTAGCCGGGTTCGCCGTGCAGGATCTTTTCGTAGTAGCGCTCGATGCCGGTCTTGCCGATGTGCGTCGTGCCGGCGTAGCGCGTCACGTCGAGATCGCGCAGGTCGGCCTCGTCGATGCGCGCGACGTAGCCGACGACATGACCGAACTCGGCGCCGCGCGGATAGGTGCGCGTCAGGTAGGGCACGACTTCCACGCCGGGGAAGCGCCAGCGGTTCACCGCGAACTTCGCGACCTCGTCTTCGGACAGGCGGAAGCGCAGCGGAATGCTGTTGAAGCTGCGGCGTCCCTTGCGCTGTTCCTTGTAGCGCTTGATGTCGTCGTCGGTCAGCGGCACGAAATCGCGCAGCCGCGCGAGCAGGCCGTCGACGTCTTTGTCCCTGACCTGCTCGGGCGTGATTTCGAGGCGGAACGCTGCGGTGTTGTCGGCCAGCAGCACGCCGTTGCGATCGAAGATCAGCCCGCGCGCCGGCGGGATCGGGCGCAGCTTGATCCGGTTCTGGTCGGCGCGCGTCGCGAACTCGTCGTGACGCACGACCTGCAGATGCGCGAAGCGCGCGGCGAGCACGCCGAGGCAGACGACGATGATCAGGAAGCCGACGAGTGCGCGGCGCTGGAACAGCGCGACCTCGCGTCCGCTGTCCTTGAGCTTGGGACGGCGCGGACTCATGCCTCGTGGACGCGCAGACGCGCGCGCAGGTCGTCGAGCAGCAGGAATACCCAGGGCCAGGCGAGCATGCCGGCGACGGGCGCATACCAGAACGACATCGGCGGTATCGGCGCGCCGGTGAACGCGCGTTCCATGAGGCTCAGCACGCGGTCGTTGAGCAGCAGCGCGAACACCGCGAGCGACTGCTGCCACATCGGGAAGAAGCGCAGGCGCGAGCGGAACCGCAGCACGATGAAGGCCAGCGCCGCGAGGCGCAGCGCCTGGTCGCCGAGCAGGTCGCCCTGCAGCACGTCGCCGACGAGACCGAGCAGGAACGCGCGGCCGAGGCCGACGCGCTCGGGCTCCTCGAGCGCCCAGTAGATCAGGATCAGCCCGAGCCAGTACGGCCGGAACGGCAGCAGCAGATCCGGCAGCGGCATCAGCTGCAGCAGACAGGCTGCGACCAGGGTCAGCAGGAACAGCACGAAATGCGCGCGATGCCGGTTCATGGCGTCGTTCCCGGCGTGGTGCCCGGCAGCATGCCCGGCTCGACCGGCGGCGGCGCGGCCGTCGCCGGTGTGCGCGGCGGCGCGACGACGCGTTGTTCCGGCGGCGGTGCCGGCGGGCCGACGTCCGGCGTCATCGCCGGCGGACCGACCGGGTCGGCCAGCGGCCGCAGCAGCAGCACGTCGCCGCTGCGCTCCAGCGCCGCGGCGGGACGCGCGACCGCGACGGCGAACATGCCGCTGGGCTCGGCCGCGACCGACACGATCTCGCCGACCGGAAACCCGGCCGGAAAGCTGCCGCCGAGACCGGAGGTCAACAACTTGTCGCCGGCCTTCACGTCGGCGCTGACCGGGATGTTCGGTACGTCGAGCCGGTCGCTGCTGCCGCTGCCGTAGGCGATCGTGCGCAGGCCCGTGCGTTCGATGACGACGGGCAGGGCATGGCTGGTGTCGGTGATCAGCACGGCCGTCGAGGTCGTCGGCAGCACTTCGCTGATCTGGCCCATGACGCCATAGGCGTCGAGCACGGCCTGCCCGACGACGACGCCCTGGCGCGCGCCCGCGTCCAGCGTGATGCGCTGGCGGTAGGGGTCGAGCACGATATCGATGAGCTTGGCGAGCTGCACGCCGAGACCCAGCGAGTGCTGGACGTCGAGCAGTTCCTTGAGCCGCGTGTTCTGTTCCGCGACGGCGCCGAGGCGATTGAGGCGTGCCTGGGTCAGCAGCAGCGCTTCGCGCAGACGCTGGTTTTCCTGGGTCAGCGCCTGGCGGTCGGCGACCGCCTGGCGAATGTTGCGCGCCGCGTCGGCCGGCATGGCCGCGATGCGATAGACCGGTTCGACCGCGATCGCCGCGTACTGGCGGACGCGCGCGAGATAGTGGCCGCGGTAGTCGGCCACCATGAGCGTCACGCCGATGGCGAGGTAGACGACCAGACGCAGAGTGCTGGTCGCGCCGACGCCGAACAATGGAGTGGTATCGGTGCGGGCAAGCGGCATGCGGAATCAGCCAGGGATCGCGCGTCGGCCGGACGGCCGCCGCGCACGACGCGGATCAGTGAAACGCGAACCTCGAAACAGCGCGCTTTTGCCGTTGGAGCCCGCTTGAGTCAAGGGGCCGGCCGACGCCGGGTCGGCCGGATGACGACGTTGTGCAGCTGGACACAAAAGCGGTACGGCCGTGGCGGGTGCCGCGGTTTCATTCCGGCGCGAAGAAGTCGCTGCCGTGCAGATCGATCAGTTCGAGCGCGCGTCCGCCGCCGCGGGCAACGCAGGTCAGCGGCTCGTCGGCGACCTGGACGTGCAGGCCGGTTTCCTCGGAGATCAGACGATCGAGGTCACGCAGCAGCGCACCGCCGCCGGTCAGCACGATGCCGCGCTCGGCGACATCGGAACACAGTTCCGGCGGCGTCTGCTCCAGCGCGCTGCGCACCGCCGAGACGATGCCCGACAGCGGCTCGTGCAGCGCTTCGAGCACTTCGTTGGAGTTGATCGTGAACATGCGCGGCACGCCCTCGGCGAGATTGCGGCCGGAGACCTCGATCTCGCGGACCTCGCTCTGCGGATAGGCGCAGCCGACTTCGAGCTTGATGCGCTCGGCCGTGGCTTCGCCGATCAGCGTGCCGTGGTTGCGGCGCACGTAGTTGACGATGGCTTCGTCGAAGCGGTCGCCGCCGATACGCACCGACTGGGAATAAACGATGCCGTTCAAGGAGATGACGGCGACTTCCGAGGTGCCGCCGCCGATGTCCACCACCATCGAGCCGGTGGCATCCGCCACCGGCAGGTCGGCGCCTATCGCCGCGGCATCGTCGACATTCTGGACCGCGACGGTCTGCAGGCCCTCGCCTGCGAGTGCTACGGCGCCATTCGGCGGACCTACGACCGGCT
>CAMLLF010000584.1 GCA_946480705.1 uncultured Lysobacteraceae bacterium
TCCAGCTCAGCTGCAGGCCGTTCTCGCCTTCGCTCGCGGTCAGGTCGAGATCGAAATGCACGCGCTCGCCACTCTTGCCGACGGGTTCGAGCACGAGTCCGGGCAGTTCGAGTGCACCGCCGTCGTGGTTCTGCAGCACGAATTTGATCTGGCACAGCGGGTTGTACGCGAGGCTGCGTTCCGGGCGCAGCGTCTCGACGAGCAGGTCGAACGGCGCATGCTGGTGCGTGAACGCATCGAGCGCGACGCTGCGGCCCTGCGCGAGCAGTGCCTGCGCACTGTCGCCGCTGTCGACGACGTAGCGGCAGACCAGCGTGTTGTTGAAGAAGCCGATCAGCCCGGCGGTTTCCGGCTGGTCGCGGCCCGCCGTCGGCGTGCCGATGACGATGTCGCGCTGGCCGCTCCAGCGCGACAGCAGTGCGGCGAACGCCGACTGCAGCGCCATGAACAACGTCGCACCGCCGGCCTTCGCGAACGTGCGCAGGCCGTCGAGCGTCGCGCGGTCGAGCCACCGGGCATGACGCTGCGCGCTGAAGTTCTGCCGAGCGGGACGCGGCCGGTCGAGCGGCAGGTCGTGCAATGCCGGCAGCCCGGCGAGACGCTGCTGCCAGTAGTTCAGCGCTTCGTCGAGCAGGCCGCCGCCGTGCGCGGTGCGCTGCCAGTGCGCGTAGTCGCCGTACTGGATCGGCAGCGGCGGCAGCGGGTCGGCGCCGCCCTGCGCGAACGCGCCGTACAGCGCGACGAATTCCTTGACGAGCAGGCCCATCGACCAGCCGTCGGCCGCGATGTGATGCACGGTGAACAGCACGGCATGTTCGTCGTCGCCGAGGCGGATCAGCGTGCAGCGCAGCAGCGCGTCATTGGCCAGATCGAACGGACGCTGGGCTTCCGCATCGGCGAGGCGCAGCAGTTCGGCGTCGCGCACCGCGGGCTGCAGCGCCGACAGATCGGTCTCATACGGCACGAACGCGGCCACGTCGCGCACGATCTGCACGGGCGCGCCGTCCTTGAGCGCAAAGCGCGTGCGCAGCACGGCGTGGCGAGCGACGATCGCGTTCAGCGCGGCGACCAGCGCTTCGCGGTCGAGCGCGCCGCGCAGCCGGAACGCGGTCGGGATGTTGTATTCCACGCTGCCGTGTTCGAGCTGGTCGATGAACCAGAGCCGCTGCTGCGAGAACGACAGCGGATAGTCGTCGGCGCCGGCGACCGGCTGCAGCCGCGGCGCGGCGTTCGCGGTTTCGCCGCCGAGAAACGCGAGGATCTCGGCCTTGTGCGCGCTCAGCCGCTCGCGCAGCGCCGCGGTCAGGTTGCCGCCCGCGCCGTCGACCAGCAGCCGTCCCTGCCGCGCGGCGAGACGGATTCCGCTCTGCCAGCATTCCTGCAATACGTCGAGAAAACTCATAGCTCGATCAACTCCTGATCATTGCTGTCGGCGAGGTCCAGCGCGAGGCCCTGTCGCAGGGCTTCGCGCTGCACGACCTCGTCGACGAAGGCCGACAGCGCACGCACGGTGGTGCGCTCGAATACGTCGCGAATCGCGAGGGTGACGCCGAAATGCAGCCGCACTTCGCCGAGCATGCGCACGGCGAGCAGCGAGTGGCCGCCGAGTTCGAAGAAGCTCATCAGCACGTCGACCTCGCCGAGTCGCAGCAGGCGCTGCCAGATCGCGGCGATCGCCGCCTCGGTCGCGGTCCCGGCGAGCGTCGCCGCAGCCCGCCGGATCTGCGGATCGGGCAGCGCCTTGCGGTCGATCTTGCCGTTCGCACTGAGCGGCAGGCGTTCCAGCAGCACGAACACCGCGGGCACCATGTAGTCCGGCAGTTCGCGCGCGAGGTTCTCGCGCAGCCGCTGGATCACGGCGGCTTCGGCCGGATCCTGCTGCGGCTGCAGCGTGGCCGCATAGGCGACGAGACGACGGTCCTCGCCGCTGCCGTGCGCGACGACGACCGCGTCGGTGACGCCGGGCTGGCGGCACAGCAGCGTCTCGATCTCGCCGAGCTCGATGCGCAGGCCGCGGATCTTGACCTGATGATCGATGCGGCCGATGTAGTCGAGCGTGCCGTCGGGCATCCAGCGCGCGAGATCGCCGGTGCGGTACAGCCGCGCCGCGGCGCCGCCGTCGATGTGATCGCGCACGAAGCGCTCGGCGGTCAGTTCCGGCTTGTTGCAGTAGCCGCGCGCGAGACCCACGCCGCCGATGTGCAGCTCGCCCGGCACGCCGACCGGCTGCTGCCGGCCCTGCGCGTCGAGCACGTGCAGCGCGATGTTCTGGATCGGCCGGCCGATCGGCACGGTGTGACCGGCGTGTTCCGGCCGGCATTCCCAGTAGCTCACGTCGATCGCGGCTTCGGTCGGTCCGTACAAGTTGTGCAGGCGCGCCGGCGTACCGGTCGCGAAGAACCGCGCGACGAGTTCGGCACCGAGCGCCTCGCCGCTGCAGATCACCTGGCGCACGCTCGTGCAGCTCGCCCAGTCGGCCGCGCTCAGCAGCGCGCTCAGCATCGACGGCACGAAATGCAGCGTCGTGATGCCGTGCTCGCGGATCGCGGCGCACAGCGCGTCCGGATCCTTGTGCGCCTGCGGCGCGAGCATCACGAGCCGCGCGCCCGTGGTCAGCGTCCAGAGGAATTCCCAGACCGACACGTCGAAGCTGTACGGCGTCTTCTGCAGCACGCGGTCGTCCGCGTCCAGCGCATAGGCCTTCTGCATCCAGTCCAGGCGATTGACGAGCGCGCGGTGCTCGTTGAGCACGCCCTTGGGTTCGCCGGTCGAACCCGAGGTGTAGATCGCATAGGCGATGTTGTGCGGCGCGAGCGCGCGGTCCTGCGCGGTCGGATCGTGCGCGGGCTGCTGCGCGAGCATGGCCCGAACATCGGACGTGTCGAGACAGAGCGTGCGTGCGCGATCGCCGGGCACGACCTCGGCGAGCGCCTGCTGCGTCAGCACCCAGGCCGCGCCCGAGTCGCGCAGCATGTAGTCCAGGCGCGCGGACGGATAGTCCGGATCGAGCGGCAGGTAGGCCGCGCCGGCCTTCAGGATTCCGAGGATCGCGACGACCATGTCGGCGCTGCGCTGCATGCAGAGACCGACGCAGTCGTCGGCGCGCACGCCGCGCGCGATCAGCGCATGCGCGAGCCGGTTGGCCTCCCGGTTGAGTTCGGCGTAGCTCAGCGTGCGGTCGCCCGCGACCACGGCGATCGCGTCGGGCGTCGCGGCGACCTGCGCCTCGATCTGCTCGTGGATGCAGACGTCGTCGGGGAATGTCGACCCGGTGCGGTTCCATTCCGCGAACTGCGCGCGCTCCGCCGGATCGAGCAGGTCGATGTCGCGGCCGGTCTGCAGCGCGGCCGGCAGCTGGTCGAGCACGCGGCCGAAGTGGCCGAC
>CAMLLF010000585.1 GCA_946480705.1 uncultured Lysobacteraceae bacterium
GAAAGATCGCGACCGTGCGATTCGGCGCGGCCTTCGGAAACGGATTCGCGGCGAGTACCGCGGCCATTTCCGCGGCGGTGCGCACCAGCACGCCGACCGGCTTGCCGGCGTAGTCCTGCAGCGCCGCGGCCAGCGCCTTCTGCACGGCCGCTTCGCTCTTGCGCGTCGTGAACACGACATTGCCGCTCGCGATGTAGGTCTTCACGCCGGCAAAGCCACAGGCTTCGCACATCGCCTTGAGTTCGGCCATCGGCAGCTTGCCGGTGCCGCCGACGTTGACGGCGCGCAGCAGCGCCACGAATGCGGTCATGGGAGCATGCCGATGGCGAGGGAGGCGCTGATCGTACTGGGGAGGAAGAGCGGAAACCAGAGGAACGCAGGGTTTAGCAACGAGACAAAAGCGACAGCCGGCCAGGCCGCCCGCGGTGCGCTTTCTCGAGCCCCTATGCCCTGCCCGTCTCTAGGTATCATCGCCCCATCGTCTTGAGGCCGCCCATGTCACCGACGACCAATGCCGACTTTCTGCTCACGCATGCCGCGCCCGCGCGCATCGGACTGGCCGGCGGCAGTCACTTCATCGATCGCGGCATTCGCCAGGCGCAGCGCCTGCTCGTCGACGACCCGGCCGGCAGCGCGTGGTCGCATGCCTTCCTGTTCGGCGAGGCGCGCAGCGACGGGCATTGGTGGGTGCTCGAATCCGATCTCGACCTGCGCCACAAGCAGATCCGCCTCGGCGCGCAGGAGAACCGGCTCGCGAAATTCTTCGACGCGGCCGAGTGGCCGAATCTCGCGGTGCTCGACTTCGGCCTCGACGCGGACGCGTCGCGCGCGGTCGTCGCCGCGGCGCTCGATCTGCTCGCCGACGCGACGCGCTATTCGCTGCGCGAGATCGTCGGCACGCTGTTCGCGCTGGCGCGGCCGACGCTGCGCGAGCGCGAGAACCTGCTCGCGCGCGAGAACTCGCTGTACTGCTCGGCGTTCGTGCAGCACTGCTATGCGCGCGTCGGCATCCATTTCACCGCGGGACTCAGCATCAAGAACACGACGCCGCACGACATCGCGCGCACCGCGCTGCCGCACCGCGCGTACCACCTGCTGCGCCAGGCCGGCGCGACGGCCTGAGTGCATGCCATGACCAACGACACGCACCGGCGCGCGAATCGCTCGATGCCCGATGCCGCGGTGATTCCGGTGCTGGCCTGCGCCGATGCCGCGGCCGCGGCGGACTGGCTCGTGCGCGCATTCGGCTTCGCCGAGCGGCTGCGCATCGGCACGCATCGCATCCAGCTGACGTTCGGCGACGGCGCGGTCGTGCTGGCCGCGCGCAGCGATGCGATCGAGCCGCGGGGCATCTCGCTGATGGTGCGCGTCGCCGACGTCGATGCGCACTGCGCGCACGCACGCGCGGCCGGTGCGCGCATCGTCGCCGAACCGGCGACGTTTCCTTACGGCGAACGCCAGTACAGCGCCGTGGATCCATCGGGATACCTGTGGACATTTTCCGGATCGGTCGCCGACGTCGATCCGGTCGACTGGGGCGGCGAACTGCGTTGAGTCCGCTTGAGTCGCGCGATCTTCGCGCCCAGCTTCGGAAGGAAAGGACCCGCCGCCGTACCGAGGCCGTCATGGACAACGAAACCCGCGTGCATGCGTTCTTCGACGCCTACGCGCGGCGCTTCAACGAAGCGCTGCTCGGAAAACCCGTGGATGTGCGCGGCGTCACCGATGCGTTCGCCGACTATTTCGTCGAAGCGAGTCCGGCCGGCGTGCGCGGCGGCCGCAACGGCCTCCTGTTCCGGCTGCGCGTGCCGCTGGGCTTCCGCCACTACCGCAAGATCGGAACGACGGCGATGCGCATCGCGAAGGTCACGGTCACGCCGCTCGACGACCTGCACCTGATGGCGCGCGTGCGCTGGGATTCGCGCTACCGGCGCAAGGACGGCGTCATCGAGCGCATCGAATTCGAGAACCTCTATTTCCTGCAGATGTGCAACGGCGAGCCGCGCATCTTCACCTATGTGACCGGCGACGAAGCGGCCCTGCTCCGCGAGCACGGCATCGGCTGAGCGCTCAGGTTCCCGCGAGCGGCCAGCGGTCGACGACCTCGTGCACGCCGCGGCCGACGAGGCTGCGGATCAGCACGAATTCCTGTGCCTGCCAGCCGATGCTGTCGATCGCGATCTCGCCGAGCAGCGGGCGCGACAGATAGCGTGCGGTCACGTGCGCCTCGAAACGCGATGCGCCCGGAACGTAAAGGCCCTGCGCGTATTGCGCATGTCCGATCGCGATGCGCAGGAAGCGCAGCGTCGAGCCCGTCTGCTGCGTGCTGCGCAGCACCAGCGCGTGACTGTCGCCGCCGAGCCGGAACGTCGCGAAGCGATCGAAGCCGACCTCGACAACGGTTGCGCGCACGGCTTGCGCCGCGCGGCGCAGCGCCGGCACCAGCGGCTCGCGCAGACGTTCGGCGCGGCCTATGCCGCACAGCGTCACATGCAGACAACTGAACTTGACCGCGCGGCCGACGAGCCCGAGTTCGCGCGCGACGCGGTCGGCCTGCTCGACGATCAGCGCGCGCGCCGCCAGCGGCGGCTCCAGCGCAAAAAAGTAGTTCTCGTGCTCGTGGACAAAGCGCGAAATCGACGGTTGCATGATCTGCCTCACTGACGCGCGCGAGCACGAGGGGGATTTCGTGGTGGCACCCGATCACGCGCTCATGCGCTTGATCGCGGGCGGCGAATGACTGCGCCGCGGGAACGTCGACTTTTTTCGACGTTCCATGATAACGACGCCCCCGGCTGTCGCCGTCGCCGGGTTTTGCGTCCCTTGCGCAAATCGTGCCGGCATGCCGACGAGTCCGGCAGCCATGCGCGCGCGACGGATTCCGCATCGGCGATCGCACACCGTCGCATGCTGCAGCGCAGCTTTCCCCATCGGACAGTGTGCGGTGCCGCGGCACTGTGGCCCACTGCGCACGCCCTGCTCCCGCCCTGAGGATAAGGTCATGCCATCGTCCGCTCGTCACGCGGCGCGCGCTCGCGCGCGCCGCGCGCTGCTCTGCGTCCTGCTCGCCGCGTCCGCGCCGCTCGCCGCGCAGACCGAAGTCACCGGATTCGGCTCGAATCCCGGCAATCTGCGCATGTTCAAGTACGTGCCCGCGGCGCTGCCGCCGGGCTCGCCGCTCGTCGTCGCGCTGCACGGCTGCTCGCAGAGCGCCGCCAGCTACGATGCGGAAACCGGCTGGCAGATGCTCGCCGACCGCTGGCACTTCGCGCTGCTGCTGCCGCAGCAGCAGAACGCGAACAACGCGGGCAATTGCTTCAACTGGTTTCTCGCCGGCGACATCACGCGCATGGCGGCGTCGATCACTTCGTTCGACTTTTTGGC
>CAMLLF010000586.1 GCA_946480705.1 uncultured Lysobacteraceae bacterium
CTCGCATACACCGCACCGCCGAGTTCGCTGACCACCGCCGAATCCGGTCCGCCGAGACCGACCTGCGCGTCGAAGCGTTCGATCTGCGGCGGCTGCGCCGGATCGGCCGCCACGCGCACGCGCAGCAGTCCGTTGTCGTCGCTGCCGAGCCACGCGGTATCCGGCGCGGTGTCGACGAGGCTCATGACGCGCGCCTGGAGTTCGGTGTGCGGCGTCTCGATCTGCCAGCCATCCGCCGCGCGGCGCAGCAGCGCGAATCCGCTTTCCGTGCCGACCCACGCACGCGTCGGATCGAAGCGCGAGCGCGCGAGCAGACGCGGATAGAGATCGTCGGGCCCGAGCCGCGAACCGTCGGCGCGCCGCAGTCCGTAGCTGTCGGCGAGCACGCTGGCCGCGCCGTCGGACAGCCGGCTCCAGGCTTCGCCTTCGTAGTCCGTGTCGGCCGTGAACGACTGCGTCGTGCCGGCGCCGTTCCAGGGAACGGTGAGTTCGCCGATCGTCGTCAGCACGCGCAGCAGACCGGCGTCGTACTGCACATCGTGAACGCCGCCGCGCACGCCGGCCTCGCTGCCGTAGACGTTCCAGGCCGCCGGCCACGGCAGGCGCACGACGCCGGCATCGTCGACGACGAGCAGCGCGCCGTCACCGTCGACCGCGAGATTGCCCTGGAACGTCGTGCCGAGGCTGATCTGCCGCACCGAACCCGCGTCGACGTCGACGACGCGCAGCAGACCGTCGTCGCCGGCATAAGCCGCGTGACGCGCGTCGAGCAGGATGCCGTCGTTGAAATGGCGCGTATCGCCGTCGCCGAGCACCGGGCGCAGCCGGCCGTCCTCGAGCACCGCGAGCCGCGGCGTCTGGTCGTGCACGAGCAGGCGCTTCGCATCGAGCGAAAGCAGCGTGAACGCCGGCTCTTTCGCGAACTGCTCGCCGCCCGGAATCAGTTCGAAGCGATCGCCGACGCGCCGCTTCAGTCCTTCGCCGCGCCAGTTCACGACGAGATCGCCCGCATGCCCGACGATGCCGCCGAAGCGCTCCGGCGCATGCCAGATGCCGCGTCGGCGCCCTTCCCCGTCGATCTCGAACAGCCAGCGCAGCGCGCGGAAATAGAGACTGTCGCCGTGCTCGACGATGTCCCAGACGTCGACGAAACCCTGCGGCCCGACATCGGCGGCAAAGGCACCCGCGTAGTCGATCAGACGCTCGCCGCCTTCGGGCGTGCGCTCGATCCGGCCGAAGCTGTCGGTCGCGCCGTACCAGAGCCGGCCGCGGCGATCGCGCACCAGCGTGCGCACCGTGCCCGGCCGCGGCAGCGCGATCGACTCCCAGCGCACGCCGTCGAAACGCAGGATCGCATCGCTCGCACCGACGTAGAGCAGTCCGTCGTCGCTGCGCGCGACCGCGAAATACTGCGGATAGATATCGACATCGGGCGTGAAGCGCGTCATCAGCGGCGTCGCCGCGTGCAGCGTTGCGGCGCAAAGCCACAGCACCGCGATCGCGCATAGGCGTCCGATCAGCCCCCGTCGCATCCGTATCCCCCGTCGCCCCCCTCGGGCTCGCGGGCATCGTAGCGCGGACCAGCAGGGGGGAGAACGCGGGATGCGTGAAGAACGGTGATCAAGCGGCGGGATGCGGGGCGAGAAGTGAGTGGAGAGGAATCAGAAACGAGTGACGGCGCGGAGCGCGCTGCCTTTGCGTTTCTCCTCGCCGATCACTCGCGTGCGCGCGAAAAAGAAGCCCGCGCCACGCAACCCGTTTCTCGCTCCTCTCCACTATCCACTCGCCATTTCAGTCATCGAAGCGGCATTCCGCCCCACTGCCTATCACGTCATTTTCCGCATTGACACCCTAGTACCAAAGGTCCACTGTTATACGCGCTGCGCGGCGCAATGCCCGCGGCACAAGGGGAGAAAACCGATGCAACGTGATGGCAATGCGGCGCGCTGCGCCGCGTTCGGCGTACTCTTGCTCGCGTTTTGCGCGAGCGCGGTTTCGGCGCAGACCACGCCCGACTATTCCAAACTCAAACCGACCATCGACGGCGATATACCACGCACCGTGCCGTCGTTTCCGTTCTCCGCGTTTCCGATCGACACGCGGCCGATGTTCGATACCTTCGCCTGGCAGAACTTCATCGCGGTGATGTGGCCGTCGCTCGCCGAAGGCAACGGCGAGCCGTACGAACCCAACAACCCCAGCGTGTTCGGCAAATACGACGCGCGCTTCGCGCCGCGGTGGATGCGCTGGAAAACCGCGTTCGACCTGTATCCGCAGAACGGCAGCGAACCGCCGGCCTGGGACCAGCCCAACGGCTACGCGGTCTGCCGCAACATACCCGCCGACGACAAGCGCCCGCGCCTGGACATGACGAGCGAGTTCGGCAGCATCGCCGACGAGATCGACGAAGCCTTCGCCGGCCCGCTGCCCGACCAGACCGGCTATTTCACGCGCTTCGAAGTGCGCGTGAACCGCGTCGAATACGACTACGTGCGCAGCAACGGCTACTACAACCGCAGCAACTGGCCCGCGAGCGGCACGCCCGGCATCAGCTTCCCGGCCAGTTCAGCCGACCAGCTCGGCTCGATCGAGGTCAAGGCCGCCTGGCGCAATCTCGCCAAAGTGCCGCCGCAATTCCAGACGCGCTTTTTCGCCATCGATGCGCTCGCCGCCAAGCCCGGCACCTGCAAGACCGAAAGCGGCGGACGCACCACCTGCGAC
Source organism: uncultured Lysobacteraceae bacterium (assembly GCA_946480705.1). The sequence continues at coordinate 2,722 of CAMLLF010000586.1, forward strand.
TGTGAGCCGATGAAGGCCGGCCTGGTCGGTTTCCACATTGCGCACAAGACTGCGGATTTCCCGCAGTGGGTCTGGTCGACGTTCGAACAGGTCGACAACCTGGGCGAAGACCCGACTACGCCGCCCGACATGCTGGCGTCATACTTCGACCCGGAACTGTACAAAAAGCAAAAGATCCCGCGCTCGAACCCGGCCGACCATCCCGGCGCCAGCCGCGTACCCGGCCCGAACGACTACGATCCGGCACCGATCAACGTGGTGCGCCTGTCGGCCATCCCCAGCACACCGGCCGGCAATTCCACGACCGACATCAACGCACGCTACCGGCAATTGCTGAAGGGCACGGTCTGGGAAAACTACGTGCTCATCGGCACGCAGTGGTCCACCGCGCCTTCCGTGCCGCCGACCACGCCGCTCAACAACGACTTTGGCTGCGAGGACGGCACGCCGCCGGCCCAGGGCGGACTCGCCTTCCCGCAATGCCAGGTATCCAACGTGACGATGGAGACCTACCACCAGTACGACAGCTGCCAGAACTGTCACCAGGGCGCGCAGCGCTCCGGTGCCGATTTCAGCTGGATCCTCGCGCTGCGCGCCTGGAGCCCGCAGCCCGTTGCCAGCCCGATCAAATCGCCCGACCGGCCGAAGAAG
>CAMLLF010000587.1 GCA_946480705.1 uncultured Lysobacteraceae bacterium
GGCCGCGATGATCTGCACGAGCGCGGTCGACAAGGCGTTGGTCGAGGCGACCTTGAGATTGAGCCGGCGATTGTGTTCGTTGATCTCGGCGAAGCGCTGCTGTTCGTAGGTGCCGCCGCCATAGACCTTGACCTCGCGCTGGCCGCCGACGACTTCCTCGACGACGCCGGTGACGGAACCGACCGAGTGCTGGATGCGATGGCTGATGCGGCGATAGCGCCGGCCGACGAACCAGACCAGGGCCGCGATCAGCGGCGCCATGACGAACAGCGCGAGCGTCAGCCGCGCGCCGTACCAGAGCATCACGAACAGCATGCCGAGCACGGTCAGGCTGTCGACGATCATGACCTTGACCGCCTCAGTGCTGGCCTGCGCGACCTGCTCGACGGTGTAGGTGACGCGGGAGATCAGCTGGCCCGAGGCTTCGCGATCGAAATAGCCCGCCGGCATCACGAGATAGCGCGCGAACACCTGCTCGCGCAGGCTGTGCACGACGCCGCGGCCGACGCGCGCGACGCCGTAGTCGGTCAGCCAGGTCGCGATGCCACGCAGCACGAACACGATGACGATCAAGATCGGCATCCAGAAGATCGTGTTCTGGTCCTGACGCACGAACAGGTCGTCCAGCATCGGCTTGATGAGCCAGGTGAAGCCGGCCGTCGCGCCGGCGTCGACGGCCATGCCGAGCACCGCGAGCACGGCGATCGGCCAATGCCGCGCGGAATACGCAAGGAGCCGCCGATACGTCGCCGCGGCGCTGGCCGGCGCGGCGACGCTCACTTTTTCGGTGCTTCCTTCGGCGGCGTCGTCGCGATGGACAGCCGCGTGAATCCGACCTGCCCCAGCGCGTCCATGACCGTCACGACGGCCTGGTGCGCGGTCTGCGCGTCGGCGCGGATCATGACCGGACGCGTGCGGTCGTCGCCCGCGATCTGCACGAGCGCGTCCTTCAGCGTGTCGACGCTCGGGTTCAGCACTTCGTTGTTGTCGATGAAATAGCGGCCGTCGCTGTCGACCTGGATCGTCAGGCCGAGCTCGGGCTCGGCCTCGGCCGATTCGCTGGCCTGCGGCAGCGAGACGCGCAGGCGCGCGGTCTGGTCGAAGGTCGCGGTCAGTACGAAGAACATCAACAGCGTCAGCATGACGTCGATCAACGGGATCACGTTGATCTCGAACTCGTCATCGCGACGCGCACCGCCGAGCTTCATGCGGTCGCACCCGGACGCACGGCGCGCACGGCGGTATTCGGTGCCGCGGGGTTCGCGTCGGGCTGCTGCTGCGCGGCGAGTTCGTCGAGCAGCGCGATGGCTTCTTTTTCCATGACCACGACGAGGCCCGAGACGCGCGAGCGGAAGTAGCGATGGAAGATGTAGGCCGGCACCGCGACGACGAGGCCGGTCGCCGTGCAGACCAGCGCTTCGCCGATGCCGCCGGCCATCTGCTGCGCGTTGCCGATGCCGTGGACCATGACCGCGAGGAACATGCGGATGAGGCCGATGACGGTGCCGAGCAGTCCGAGCAGCGGCGAGATCAGCGCGATCGTGCCGAGCGTGTTGAGATAGCGTTCGAGCCGGTGCACGACGTGACGGCCGGCGTCTTCGATGCGTTCCTTGATGATCTCGCGCGAGCGGTTGCGCACCGACAGCGCGGCGGCGAGCAGTTCGCCGAGCGGCGAGTTCCTGCTGAGCGTGTCGATGTGCGAGGGATCGAGCTTGCGCGTGCGCGCCCAGGTGCGGACCTGTTCGCCGAGTTCCGGCGGCGCCACGGTCTTCTGGCGCAGGGACCAGAACCTTTCGAGGATGATGGCCAGCGCCACCGCAGAACAGATCAGGATGGGCACCATCGCCCATCCACCGGCCATCAGGATCTCAAGCACGTGCGATCACTCCGAGCTCTAGGGAACGCGGCGCGCGCGGGCGGGCGGGCGCCGAACGCGCCGATCATAGCAGCGAATCCGGCAGGTCTAGTGCGGCGCGGATCGCGGCATGGAACGGCCGCGGCCCGGCACGACCGCGGCACCGGACGGCCGCCGCGCCCGGGCCGGACGCGGCAGGTCCGGCACCGGTGGCGCGGCGGCCGCCGGTGCGCGACGGTCAGGCCGCTTCGGCGCGGCGCGTGATGCGGCCGGCGAGCGCGTCGCGGAACACGCGGCGCACCCACATGCGCATGTCGTCGAGCTGCGCGTAGATGACCGGCAGCGCAAGCAGGGTCACGCCCGTGGAGAACACGAGGCCGCCGGCGATCGCACGCGCCATCGGGTAGTACGGCGGGCCGTCGCCGCCCATCTCGGTCGTGCTGATGCACAGCGGCACCATGCCGAGGATTGCCGTGCCCATCGTCATCAGGATCCGCCCCAGGCGGTCGCGCGCGCCGCAGACGAGCGCCTCGGTCCGCAACATGCCTTCGTGCGGCAGCTGGTTCACGTGCACGATCATCACGATGCCGTTGTTGACGACGACGCCCATGAGGATCAGCACGCCGATCGAGGCCATGATCGAGAACGTCGTGCCGGTCAGCCAGAACAGCCAGAACACGCCGAAGATCGAGAACACGAACGTGGTCAGGATCGCGGCCGGAAACACCAGCGACTCGAACATCGCGCACATGACGACATAGACCAGCACGAGCGCGAGCAGCGTGTTCAGCAGCATCTGCTTGCCGGCTTCGTCGGACTCGTCGAAGCTGCGGCCGAAGGTCCAGCGATAGCCCGCCGGCAGACTCACCGACTTCATCGCGGTCTCGATCGCCTTGCGCGCTTCGTCCTGCGTCACGTCGGGCGCGAGGTTCGCCGCGATCGGCAGCGAAGTCTGGCGGCCGTCGCGCTGGATGGCCGAGGCGGCGTCCTGCGTGCGCACGTCGACGAGCGACATCAGCGGCACGAGCGTACCGTCGGCGCGCCGCAGCTTGAAGTCGGCCATGCCGGCGACGCTCTGCGTGTCGGCGCCCTGGAAGCGCAGCCACACCGGGATTTCCGTATCGCCGTTGCGGAATTCCTTGAGCGGCGCGCCGCGCAGCGCGATGCCGACATAGGTCGCGACTTCGCCGGCGGAAAAGCCATACGACTTCGCGCGCTCGCGGTCGACGCGGACCGCGACCTCGCGGTCGCCGGTACGCTCGGCCGTGCGCACGTCGCGCAGGCCGGGCACGCGGCTCAGCACCGGAATCACCGCCTCGGACAGATCGTGCAGCACGTCCATCGAATCGCCGACCAACGAGACGCGCAGGCCTTCGTTGTTGCCGCCGCCGCCGTCCGACACCGTCAGGCGGAACTGCTTCATCGCATCGACGCCCGGCTCGAACGCGAAGGGCGGACCGACATCGCCGAGGCCTGCTTCGCGTTCCTGCCCGCCCGCACGCAGCTCGACC
>CAMLLF010000588.1 GCA_946480705.1 uncultured Lysobacteraceae bacterium
GATGCGCCGCATCGTGCTGCTCGGTCCCGTCGCCGCCGGCAGCGAGCGCGAAATCCACAATGCCGACGGAACGGTGCTGCACGAACGCATCACTGCGCTGCGCGCGCCGCTGCATCACGCCTACACGCTGAGCGGCTTCCGCGCGCCGTTTGCCTGGCTCGTGCGCGCCGGCCACGCCGACTGGCAGTTCCAGCCGCTGCAGCGCGGCACGCGCGTGACCTGGACCTATCGCTTCGAGCCCGCTACGCGCACCGCGCGTCCGTTCGCGAGCCTGCTGCTGCGCCGCTGCCTGCAGCCGGCCATGCAGCGCTGCCTGCGCAACCTGCAGGCCGCGCTCGAAGGCCGACCGCCGGGCTGAACCGGCGCTGCGTGGCCCGCGGTGCGACGCAACCGCGTGGGCAGGATCGGGGAATCCGTCATCGATTCCGCGGAGCCGATCATGTTGCGTCGTATCACCCTGCCCATCCTGCTGCTGGCCTCGACATCGCTGTACGCGCAGACCCCGTACTGGAACGAGTTCGGTCCGGACCGCGCCGCCGGCGCCTTTCTCAACATCACGCGCGAACATCGCATCAGCGAGAACGCGATCGGCGTCGCCGAGGATTCGCAGCAGCGCCTGCTCGTGCTCAACGAGTGGGACGAAGCGGCGACGACCAACCTCGACTGCGCCGTGACGCGCCATGTCCGCCGCGCACGCGCGCTCGACATGGGCTACACCGGCCCCGAAGACCTCGAAGGCACGCGGCGCGTCGCGGCCGACATGGGCGGAACCGGCTTCGATACCTGCAGCTCGCTGTCGGTCGATCGCGACGACCGGGCGGTCATCGCCGGCACCGGCGACACCGGCGAGGGTCTCGGCGGATTCCTCATCCGCCTCGATGCGAACGGAAACTACGACACCAACTTCGCCGGCGACGGCAAGTTCTTCCTGCGCAACCTCGCCGCGTTCGACGGCGCGCAGACGCGTCTCGCCCACGCGGTCGCGCTCGCGAACCGCCGTGTCGTCGCCTGCGGCACCGTGACGCGCGGCAGCGAGCGGCGCCTGTTCGCGATGCGCGTGACCGCGGCCGGCCAGCTCGACACGAGCTTCAATTCGACCGGCATCCGCGAACTCGATTTCAACGGTGCCGGCGCCGACGAGGACAGTTGCGCGCGGCTGCTCGTGCTGCCCGACGGCGATCTCATCGTTGCCGGCATCACGTCCGGCGGCAGCGGCAACGGCGACTACGCGCTTGCACGCATCGACACCGGCGGCAGCCTCGATACGACGTTCTCCGGCAACGGTCTTCTCGTCATGCCGAACGGCTCGCAGCTCGCCGCAACGCCCGTGCTCAGCGACCTCGGCTACGACGCGGTTCGGGACCGCGTGCTGTTCTCCTGCTATCTCGTGTTCGCCGCGCTGGAGCCGTCCGGCTGCATCGTCGCGCTGCACGCGAACGGTACGCTCGACACGGATTTCGACGGCGACGGCCGCCTGATCTTCCGCTACGACCAGTACAGCACCATCGGCGTGTCGCGCAACGCGGGCGGCACGCGCGTGCGCCGCCTGCTCGTGCGCGCGGACGGCGTGGTATATGCGCTGGGCACCCACTTCAATGGCGGCGGCGACGCGACGAATTACGGTGCGAGCGACGTCGCGCGGCTGCGCGTGAATCCCGACGGCAGCGTCGATCCGATCGGCAGCATCGTCTACCAGAGCTTTCCGACCGTGCGCCAGAGCGTCGAGCCCGAACAGGATCTGCGCAGCGCCGAGACGCTGGTCGACGCGATCTGGTATCGCGGCAGCATCGTGTTCATTGCCGACCGCCCGCGCTATCCGGCGAACGTGTTCGATCACGACGGCGACGGCGTGCTCGACGAGCCCGGCCCGATCGCCCCCGTGGTCGCCGCGGTCAACGTCGACCGGCTGTTCGCGGGCGATTTCGAATTCGACGGCATACCCGCTGCCGACACGCTGCTGATGCCGCTGATCGACGTGCCCGCCGGCTTCGGCCGCTACTGCAGCGTGCGCGACGCGGTCACCGGCACCTACGGCCTGCTGCCGGCCGGCGCCGCCGACGATCCGTGCGCGAGCCTGATCGGCAGCAACCCGAACAATCGCATCGAGCGAGCCGGCCTCTACGACCAGTCCGGCGGCAACTGGGTCGCCGGCGTCTGCAGCGGCGGCTACATCTCGACCTTCGGCGGCAACGGCGCGACGGCGATGAACCAGTCCTTCGCCGCGAGCACGGGCCGCACGCAGTGCATCTTTACCAATTTCCCGAATGCCATGCCGATCTTCTCGCGTCCGTACGACGGCGCGCACGTCGGCATCACGCAGGCATTCAACCACGACCCGTACCTGATACCGCTGGACGTCAGCGAATTCGGCCAGCCGCAGGGCACCTACGACGCCTGCTTCATCGACCAGCGCGGCCGCCGGCGCAGCGTCGGCAACCCGAACGCGAATCCGTCGACCTGCACCGAGGACGGCTCCGGCGTCAACGAACCGGCGGTCGACATTCCGGTGACCGGCACGCGTTTCGCCGTCGCGATGGCCACCGGCCGCGTGACGATGGCGGTGCCGCGCCACGTGCCGGTCTTCACGCCCGCCGGAACCGACCCGTATCAGCGCGAAGTCTTCATCCGCCATCAGGTCGGCGCCGGGCGCTATGCCGAGGTGTTCTCGACGTACTACGCGCACATGCAGGACACCGCGGTGCGTCGCGGCCAGAACGTCGTCGCCGGCACGGTGCTCGGCCGCATCGGCACGACCGGCGCGTCGTCCGGCGAACACCTGCACCTGTCGGTGCACCGCAACCGCAACCTGACCTATCGCGGCGCGTTCGAATTCAACTTCTCGGGCGGCAATCGCATGGACCGGGACGGCAGCGTCTCGTCGATCGACCCCTGGGGCTGGCAGGCGCCGGAGGGTGCCGATCCCTGGGGCTGGCGCTTCCGTGTGCATCCGGGCGGCGACACGCTGCGCGACGACGCCGGCAGTTTCAGCACGAACCTCTGGCGCAGCGGCGAGGCGCCGACGATCGACTGATCGTTCGCGACGCGGCCGCGCCGAGCGGCGGCGGGTAGCTCGATGCGAGCTACTTCGCCGCCGCCTTCGCGGCGAGCCGCGCGACGCATTCGGCCAGCGCGCCGGGCATCGCCGAATGATTCTGCTGCAGCCACGCGCTGATCCTGGTCTCGCCTTCCGGCAGCGCGAACGCACCGATCGCCTCGACCTGGCGCGTCGTCAGCGGATCGCCGGCATACAGCACGACGCTGTCGTCGGCATCGCGCGCGCCGCGTTCGAGTTCGCGACCGAGTACTCGAAGGAGCGCGTGCAGTTCGGCGTGCCGATCGCGATGCACCAGGCGATCCAGT
>CAMLLF010000589.1 GCA_946480705.1 uncultured Lysobacteraceae bacterium
GATGCTGGCCGAGGCGACAGTGAAGCTGCACGACCTGCTGCGCATCCGCACGCTGCTGCACCTGGAGCGGCCGGCGACGACCGGCGGGTGCTCGTCTGGAACGTCGCCGCCGGAACTCTCAGGCGCCGCGTCCCGCCACCATGCCGTTTGTGACCTGGGGCAGGCCACAGGTCAATCGGGAAACCGTGCGCAACCGGATCACCGGATGTCAGTTCCGAGCCGCACGTCCGTAGCGATCCTCGAGCCGCACGATGTCGTCCTCGCCGAAATAGTCGCCGCACTGGACTTCGATCAGATGAATGTCCTCAGCGGTCGGATTCTCGAGCCGGTGCAGCGTGTCGATCGGAATGTAGGTCGATTCGTTCGCGTTGAGCAGGAATTCGCGTTCGCCTACGCGCACCCTGGCCGTGCCTTTGACGACGGTCCAGTGCTCGCTGCGGCGATGATGCTTCTGCAGGCTCAGCACGTGGCCGGGCTTCACGACGAGGCGCTTGACCTTGCAGTCGTCGGCGTCCTCGAGAACCGTGTAGCTGCCCCAGGGACGGTGCACGGTCTGATGGAACGCGGCCGCGTCGTGCTTGTCGGCGCGCAGCCGGTCGACGACGAGCTTGACCTGCTGCGCGCGGTCCTTGTCGGCCACGAGCACGGCGTCGTCGGTGTCGACGATGACGAGATCCTTGATGCCGACCGCGGCGACCATGCGCTTGTCGCTCTGGATGTAGCAGTTGCTGCTCTCGATCAGGATGGCCTGGCCGCGCACGCGATTGCCCTGTTCGTCGGACTCGGCTTCGAGTTCGCTGACCGCCTTCCACGAACCGATGTCGCTCCAGTCGAAGGTCGCGGGCACGACGGCGCGGCGCGGCGCGTGTTCCATCACGGCGTAATCGATTGAGATGTCGCGCTGCGCGAGGAACGCCTCGCGCGCGTATTCGATCGGACTGTCGAAACTGACCGCGCTGGCCTGGCAGGCGCGCGCGGCGGCCAGTATCTCGGGACAGGCCTGCGCGGCCGCGTCGAGCAGCGCGTCGGCGCGGAAGCAGAACATGCCCGAGTTCCAGACGTGATCGCCGGCGGCGAGATAGCCCTCGGCAACCTCGCGCCTGGGTTTTTCGACAAACGCCGCGACTTCGCGGCCTTCGCGGCCGGCGATCGCGTCGCCGAGGCGGATGTAGCCGAAGCCGGTTTCCGCATGCGTCGGCACGATGCCGAACGTCGCGAGCCAGCCGTCCTCGGCGAGTTCGCGCGCACGGCGCACGTCGGCGGCGAAGCGGTCGAGCTCGCGGATCAGGTGATCGGCCGGCAGCACGAGCAGCACGGCATCGGGGGACAGATGTGTCACCGCGTACTGCGCCGCGAGCAGGATCGCCGGCGCCGTGTTGCGTCCCGCCGGTTCGAGCAGGAACGGCAGGCGGTCGAGATCGGCGTGCGGATGCGTCGCGTATTCGTCGCGCGTCAGGAAATAGTAGTCGCGGCCGGTCACGGTCAGCACGTTGCCGCCGTCGGCGACCGACAGCGCGCGATCGAGCGTCTTGTAGAGCAGCGATTCGCCGTCGGCGAGCCGCATGAACGGCTTCGGATAGGCGCTGCGCGACACCGGCCAGAGCCGCGTGCCGGCGCCGCCGGAAAGGATTACGGGAATCAGCATGAGCAGTGGTCCATCGAAAGACTCGGACGCGCAGACGCGCGGGATGCCTCGCAAGAATCCGCGTCGACGTTTTTCGACGCATCCCTCACGCGAGTTCGCCGATGACGTCGCGCAGGCCCTGCCGCCAGTGCGGCAGCGAAAGGCCGAACGTGTCGCGCAGCCGGCGCGTGTCGAGCACGGAATACGCCGGCCGGCGCGCCTTGGTCGGATAGTCGGCCGTCGCGATCGCGGCGACCTCGGGAATGCGCTCGATCAGCCCGGCGGCGTGCGCGAGCGCGAAGATCTCGCCGGCGAATTCGTGCCAGCTGCACTCGCCGGCACTGACGAGGTGATAGTGGCCGGACTGCGCGCGGCGCGTCTCGCGTGCGAGCGGCAGCCAGCGCGCGAGTGCGAGCGCCGTGGTCTGCGCGATCAGCCGCGCCGGCGTCGGCGCACCGCGCTGGTCGGCGACGATGCCGAGACGGTCGCGCTCGCGCGCGAGCCTGAGCATGGTGCGCAGGAAATTTCCGCCGCGCGCGCCGTAGACCCATGCGGTGCGGAAATTCAGGAATTCGGCGCCGCTCGCGGCGAGCGCCTGTTCGCCGGCGAGTTTGGAGCGGCCGTAGGCGCCGAGCGGCGCAGTCGCGTCGTCCTCGCGATAGGGCCGCGTGCCCTGCCCGTCGAAGACGTAGTCGGTCGAGTAGTGCACGACGGCCGCGTCGTGCGCCGCGGCCCAGGTGCCGAGGACGCCGGGCGCATCGCCGTTGGCCTGCTGCGCGAGGGCTTCCTCGTCTTCGGCGCGATCGACCGCGGTATGCGCGGCGGCGTTGACGACGAGCTGCGGTGCGACGCGGTCGCAGAGCGCACGCAGCGCCGCGGCATCGTGGAAATCGGCGCGCTCGCCCGCGATGCCGCCGGGCAGCGTGCCGCTGCGCGTCGCGGCGACGACGTCGCCGAGCGGCGCGAGGCTGCGCTGCAGTTCGAAGCCGACCTGGCCGTTGGCGCCTAGGAGAAGGATCTTCACGACGTCGCGTTCGGAGTGTGGAGGAGTGAGAAAAATAGAGAAAGCGCAGGACGCGTCACGCGGCCTCGTAGACCGGCAGGCGGTCTTCGGCGACGTCGGCAAGGAACGGCGCCTTTTCGTCCTTGGCCGACAGCAGCGGCGCGCTGACCGGCCAGTCGATCGCGATCGCCGCATCGTTCCAGCGGATGCCGGCGTCGGCCTTCGCGTCGTAGACGTTGGTGCACTGGTAGGCGAAGGTCGCGAACTCCGACAGCACGACGAAGCCGTGCGCGAAGCCTTCCGGCACCCAGAAATGGCGGTGGTTGTCGGCCGACAGGATCACGCCCGCGTACCGGCCGAACGTCGGCGAACCGCGGCGGATGTCGACGGCGACGTCGTAGACCTCGCCCTCGACGACGCTGACGAGCTTGCCCTGCGGATTGGGCCACTGGTAGTGCAGCCCGCGCAGTACGCCCTGCGCCGAGCGCGACACGTTGGCCTGGACGAAGCGCAGGTCGAGCCCGGCCGCCTTGAATTTTTCCGCATTGTAGCTTTCGTAGAAAAAGCCGCGCGCGTCGCCGAACACCGCCGGCTCGATCGCGACGCAGCCCGGCAGGCGCGTTTCGACGACCTTCACGGCGCGACTCCGTGTTCGGCGATCTGCAGCAGATAGCGGCCGTAGCCGTTCTTGGCGAGCGGCCTGGCGAGCGAACGCAGCTGGTCGGCG
>CAMLLF010000590.1 GCA_946480705.1 uncultured Lysobacteraceae bacterium
GCAGAACGGCAATCCCGACGACGCGGGCTACGGCCAGCTGATCCCGACGCAGTCGGTCGACCAGTACGCCGCGACGCTCGCGCGCTGGTTCGGCCTCGGCGAGACCGGCATCGACGACATCCTGCCGAATCTCGCGAACTTCACGAGTCGCGACCTGGGGTTCATGACGGCGACGTAATCGCGCGGACGCGTGGCCTTTCTCGACGCGCGGAATTGCCGGCCGTAGGTTGGGCCGAGCGCAGCGAAGCCCAACACCGGCGTCTTCGCGCGCCGTACGAAAGCCGAAATACCTCGGTGCCGGGCTTCGCCTCCGGCTCAGCCCAACCTACGTATCGCCGTTCACGCGTGCGGCGCATTCGCCGATCCACCGCTGCACGAGCGTCGCGGCCCAGCGTTGGTTGCGGCTCGCGGCCGCGGCGCCGGCGAGTTCGCGCATGGCGGCGAGGCGTTGCGCAGATGGTGTCGCGCGGCAGTCGAGCAGCGCGATCGCAACGGCGGCGGTGCCGGTCGCGGATCGGTCCTTGAACGTTCCGGTCGCCGCGGCGCGCGCCGCCTCGTCGTCGCCGCCGGCGACGAGCGCGACGACGCGCAGGGCCTGCAGCGCGCGCGTGCGCGCATGCGTGGCACCGAACAACGCGGTCTCGCTGGCGATGCCTTCGTCGAGTTTCGCGACGGCCGCGGCCGGGTTGCCGACGATCAGTTCGAGCGAGGCGAACTGCGCGAGCGCGATGCCGAGATCGCCGTGCGGGGATCCCCAGAACGTGCGGCCGCGCGCGAGCACTTCGTCGAACAGCCGGCGCGACTCATCGTATTTGCCGAGATCGCGCAGTACCCAGGCGAGATTGAGCCGGATCTTGAGCGCGCGCGCCGGATGCGCGTCGCGCTGTCCGTCGGCGATGCGGTCGGCCTCGCGCAGCAGCGTCTCGGCGCGCGCGCCGTTGCCGTCGAGGAGTTCGAGCGTCGCGAGATTCGTCAGCGCCGCGGGCCGCACGTCGGTGCCGTCGCGGTCCGGCGGCGGCCGAGCGGCGAGCACTTCCTCGAAGCGCTCGCGCGCGAGCGCGGTGCGGCCGAGCTGCTGCAGCGCGAGTCCCGCGGTGTTGCCGAGATCGACGAACGCGACGGTGTTCTGCTGCCCGTCGCGGCGCAGCCGCGCGCGGCCTTCGTCGAGGATCGCAACGGCTTCCTCGGAACGGCGCAGGTCGTAGAGCACGCCGCCCCATTTGGATTCCGCATCGGCCGCGTCCAGCGTCCAGTCGGGACCTGCGGCGCGCAGGCGCCGCGTCGCCTCGGCGAAGAGTTTCTCGGCGTCGTCGTTGAGACCGAGCGCTTCCTGCGCATCGGCGACGGCGGACAGCAGCAGCCCCGACAGGTTCTCGCGGTCGCGCGTCGTGCGCGGCTGCGCGAGCAGATCGCGTGCGGTCAGCTCCAGCAGCCGCTTCGCGCTGACGTCGCCGTCGCGCACTTCGGCCGGCGGCAGCTTCGCGAACATGTCGGCGAACAGCCGGCCGACCTCGCGCGCGCGGTCGCGCTCGCGCTGCGTCTGCGCGAGCTGCGCGTCGAGCCGATGCACGTGATAGCCGGCGAAGGCGAGGGCGGCCGTGCCGGCCAGCAGCACTGCCCAGTAGCGGCGCAGGCCGCGGCGCAGCCGATAGCCGCGCTCGCCGCGGCGCGCCTGCACCGGTTCGCGCGCGAGGTAGCGTTCGAGATCGTCGCGCAGCGCGTCGGCCGAGGCGTAGCGGTCTTCGGGCCGCTTGCGCAGCGCGCGCAGGCAGATCGCGTCGAGATCGCCGTCGGTGCCGTCGCGCCGCGACGGCGGCGCGGGTTCGTGTTCGAGGATCGCGCGTGTCAGCGCGGCCGCGCCTTCGGCCTGCGCATATGGCGAAGCGCCGGCGACGAGTTCGTAGAGCAGCACGCCGAGTGCATAGATGTCGCAGCCGACGCCGACGCGTTCGCCGCGCACCTGTTCCGGCGCGGCGTAGCGCAGGGTCATGAGGCTGCCGCCGTCGGCGGTCGTCGTGCCGTTTTCGCCGAGGAGCTTCGCGATGCCGAAGTCGAGCAGCTTCGGCACGCCGTCGCTGCCGACGAGCACGTTCGCCGGTTTGATGTCGCGATGCACGATCAGCCGGCGGTGCGCATAGGCGACCGCGTCGGCGAGATCGCGCACCAGCGCCGCGCGCGCGCGCCGGTCGAGCGCGTGCTGCGCGCAGAAATCGTCGATGCGCGCGCCGTCGATGTAGGCCGTCACGAGGAACGGCGCGCCGCGCGAGTCGCTGCCGCCGTCGACGAGGCTCGCGATGTTGCGGTGATCGAGTTCGGCGAGGATCTGGCGCTCGCGCACGAAACGCTCGCGCTCGGTGTCGGACCAGCGTTCGCGGTCGAGCTGCTTGAGCGCGTAGCGCTGCACGAACGCGCCGTCGCTGCGCTCGGCGAGCCAGACCCGGCCCATGCCGCCGCGGCCGAGTTCGCGCAGGCAGCGGTAGCGCGGAAACTCGACGACGGCCGGTTCGCGCGCGGCCTGATCGAGACTGTCGAGCGGCGCGCCCGATGCCGCGAGCAGCCGCCGCAGCGCCGCGGCGTATTCGGGCTGCTCGCGTTCGAGTTCGGCCAGCCGTGCCGCGCGCTGCGCCGCGTCCGCGTCGTGCAGTTGCAGGAACAGCGACTTCACGCGGGCGTAGTCGGACGGCTCGGTCGTTTTCATGCGCGGCGCAGGGGCGGGTCGTGGCGGAATGGTAAGACCTACGCAGGACGGCGCGGGATTCTCCGCGGGAAGCGCCGGATTTGTCGGTTCCGCGCACCCCGGCTGTCGAAACGGCCGAACTGGCTTAAAATCGCGGTCTTTGAGCGGAGATCCCCATGAGCCAGATCCCGAGTGCCGGTACGCGTTTCCGCGAGGCCGTCGCCGCCGAGCAGCCGCTGCAGGTCGTCGGCACCATCACCGCCTACGCCGCGCGCATGGCCGAACGGGTCGGTTTCAAGGCGATCTATCTTTCCGGCGGCGGCGTCGCGGCGAATTCGCTGGGCATGCCGGATCTGGGCATCAGCACGATGGAAGACGTGCTCACCGACATCCGCCGCATCACCGACGTATGTCCGCTGCCGCTGCTCGTCGACGTCGACACGGGCTGGGGCGGCGCGTTCAACATCGCGCGTACCGTGCGTTCGCTGATCAAGGCCGGCGCCGGCGCACTGCATATCGAGGATCAGGTCGCCGCCAAGCGCTGCGGCCATCGCCCGGGCAAGGCGATCGTGCCGAAGGACGAGATGGTCGACCGCGTCAAGGCAGCAGTCGACGCGCGCTACGACGACGGCTTTGTGATCATGGCACGCACCGACGCGATCGCGGTCGAAGGCC
>CAMLLF010000591.1 GCA_946480705.1 uncultured Lysobacteraceae bacterium
GCTCGAGCTCGAGCACGCGGTCGACCAGCAGGAACGGATAGCGGTGCGGCAGCAGGTCGAAAATGCGACCGACGTCCAGCGGCAAGGTCAGGCTGGCGTTCGAATCGTTCATGGAGCGGAATCCTTTTCTAGAGCCTTCAGGCGGCGCGCCATCTCGTCCAGATGGCGGAATCGCGCCGCGTTGCGACGCCACTGGCGGTTTTCCTGGATGGGCGTACCCGAGGAATACTCGCCGGCGGCAGTGATCGAGTGGGTGACGAGCGTCATCGCCGTCACGGTGACCCGGTCGGCGACGCTCAAGTGGCCTAGGATACCGGCAGCGCCGCCGATCAGACAGTAGCGGCCGATGCGCGTGCTGCCGGCGACTGCCGAACAGCCGGCCATCGCGGTATGCGCGCCGATGAACACGTTGTGGGCGATCTGGATCTGGTTGTCGAGGCGCACGTCCTCTTCGAGCACCGTGTCCTCGAGCGCGCCGCGGTCGATCGTGCAGTTCGCGCCGATCTCGCAGTCGTCGCCGATCCGCACGCCGCCGAGCTGCGGCACCTTGATCCAATGATCGCGCTCGAACGCGAGACCGAAGCCGTCGGAGCCGAGCACGGCGCCCGGATGCACGAGCACGCGCCGGCCCAGACGCACGCGCGTGACGAGCGTCACGCGCGCGACGAGGCGCGAACCGGCGCCGACGACGCAGTCCGGACCGACGATGCAGCCCGGGCCGAGCACGGCCCCGTCCTCGATCACGGTCCCGGCCTCGATCACGCACAGCGGACCGATGCTCGCGCTCGCGGCAACCGACGCGGCGGGATCGACGACGGCGCTCGCATGAATGTCCGGCGGAGCGAGCACGGGCGGTTCGAACAGCGCGGCGATCTGTGCGTAGGCGACGTAGGGATCGCGCGCGACGAGCGCGGCGCCTTCGCGCAGCGCGGCATCGTCGGCGCGCAGCACGACGACGCCGGCACGCGACGCCTGCATCTGCGCGCGATAGGTCGGGTTCGAGAGAAAGCTCAGGTGTTCGGGACCGGCCAGCGCGAGCGTCGCGACGCCGCTGATCCGCTGGTCGGGATCGCCGCGCAATTCCAGCGCGAAGCGCTCGGCGAGGTCGCCGACGCGCCAGCTCGGTACCGCGGCGCTCATGGGTTGGCCTGTCGGGTCTGGAACTCGCGACGCAGGCGTTCGAGCACCCGGTCGGTGATGTCGATGCGCGGGTCGGCGTAGACCACCGGACTCGGCACGACCAGATCCAGCCCCTGTTCGCGTGCGTAGTCGACCACGGTGTTGTTGATCTCCTGCCAGCTCTTGTCGAGCTCCTGGTCGCTGCGGCTCTTGAGTTCGCCGCGCAGTTCGTCGCGCGTGCGCTTGACGCTGCGTTCGAGTGCGTCGATCTCGCGTTTCTTCGTGTCCGCGTCGGCCTTGCTCAGCAGCGCGCCGTTGCGCTCGAAATCGGTCTTGAGTTCAGCCAGCCGCGCTTCGTCGCGCTTGAGCGCCGTGTCGCGCCCGGCGAATTCGCGCTGCAGCCGTTCGCGTCCGGCCTGTACCTGCGGCGCGTTGTCCAGCAGCCGCTTCATGTCGACGTAGCCGAGCTTGCCCTGCGCGTGGACCGCGAGCGGCACGAGCGCGAGTGCAAAAGCGAGTCGACATGCTGCGCTTGCGTGCTGGCCCACGCGAGTCCTCCGTTGATCCGGTCGCGGCGACGGCGGGGCTGGCTGCTTCGCCGTCGGTGCGATGATGCCAGTTTCGATCAGAACATTGATCAGAACATTCCGATCAAAACTGGGTGCCGAAGGAGAACTGGATCGACTCGGTCTTGTCGCCGTCCTTCTTGCGGATCGGACGCGCGAGGTTGATCGTGATCGGACCGACGGGCGCCTGCCACTGCAGGGCCAGACCGGTCGACGCGCGCAGTTCGCCGGCGTCGAAGTCACCGAACGACTTGTACACGTTGCCGACGTCGACGAACGCCGAGATGCGCACGGAATCGCTGTCCTTCGCGAACGGCGTCGGCAGGATCAGCTCGGCCGTGCCGAGCACCTTGAACGCGCCGCCGAGCGGCTGGCAGTAGTCGCTGAGCACGCTGACCTTCTGACACGGGCCGAGCGTGTTGTCCTCGAAGCCGCGCACGTCGCGCACGCCGCCCGCGTAGAAGTTCTCGAAGAACGGCAGGCCGCCGATCTTCAGCGGAATCTTTTCTTCGGAGTTCGGGTTGAAGCGGCCGGTCGCATCGCGGTAGGAGTCGCCGTAGCCGAGGTTACCCGACAGCAGGAACGTGAACTTGTCGCTGAGCGGGAAGTAATGCAGGCCCTGGTAGTAGAGCTTGTAGTACTCGAGCGTCGAACCCGGCAGCGCGATTTCCGCGGAGATCGACTGCAGGCCGCCGCGCGTCGGCGTGAAGTACTTGTTGCGCGTGTCGTGCGCCCACGACGCGGTCAGGTTCCAGGTGTGGATCGTGCGGCGATCGAGGTCGGTGATGTAGTCGATGATGAACGGCGGCGTGAAGCCCGGGAACGTGTTGATCTCGGTCTTGTTGACGCCGAGCTGCAGCTGCACCGAATCGGTTTCGCCGACGGGCAGCCCGACGAAGGTCGAGAACGCGGCCGTGTCGGTCGAATAGTTCGCGATGTTCGCCTCGCTCTGGTCGAGGTTGCGCACGCTCGCGTTGTAGCCGAGCGAGATGCCCGATTCGTTGAGATAGGGCTGCGCGTAGCTGACGTCGTAACGCTTGAGGTAGGAACTCTTCTGCACGGTCATCGCGATGCGGTCGCCCGTGCCGAGGAAGTTGTTCTGCGACACCGACACCGACGCGATGAGCTTCTGCACCTGCGAATAGCCCAGGCCGAACAGCAGGCTGCCCGAGGGCTGTTCCTCGACCGTGACGACCATGTCGAGCCCTGGACGAAGCGCGTACGAGCCTGCATAACGCTGCAGAACCTCCGGAGCGAGCGTGATCTCTTTGCGTCGGGTCTGCTGCCGATGCGCACGCCCGGACAGCCAGGCGCAGCACCTCGTCCTCGGTACGCACGTTGCCTTTGAACGTAATGCGGTTGACGTAGACGCGCTTGCCCGGCTCGATATAGAACGTGACCTCGACCGTGCGGCCTTCCTTGTCGGTCTTCGGCACCGGCGTGACTTCGGCGAACGCGTAGCCGATGTTCGACAGCACCGCGCTCATCGCCTTGGCCGACTGTTCGAGCTTGCGCCGCGAGAACACGTCGCCGGCCTTGGTCTTGAGCAGCGCGCGCAGGCTTTCTTCCGGCAGGATCAGCTCGCCGAGCAGCTTGATGTCGCTGATGTTGTAAAGCTCGCCTTCCTGCACGTTCGCGCTGACGTAGATGTTGCGCTTGTCC
>CAMLLF010000592.1 GCA_946480705.1 uncultured Lysobacteraceae bacterium
TCGCCGCAATGCGCAGCCGGAGGCCATGGCCGCGGACGCCGACGCGATCGCGCGGCTGTCCGACAGCTTCGGCGTGCTGCTGCAGGCTGCGCTCGACGCGCCGCGCACGCCGGTCGGCGAACTGCCGCTGATCGCGCCGGCCGAGGCGCAGCGGCTGCGCGAGTCCGGCCGCGGCGAGCGCGTCGCGTTCCGCGACGACATCGGCGTGCATGCGCTGTTCGAGGAACAGGCGGTACGCACGCCGGATGCTGCTGCGGTCGTCGGCGCGGATGAAACGGTCGGCTACGCCGAACTCAACGCGCGTGCGAACCGGCTCGCGCACTACCTGATCGAACGCGGCGCGAAGCCCGGTGCGCGCGTCGGCATCTGCCTGCGCCGCTCGCCGGAGATGACGGTCGCGCTGCTCGGCGTGCTGAAGGCCGGCGCGGCCTATGTGCCGCTTTCGCCCGACGCGCCGTCGGACCGCCAGGCCTATCTGCTCGACGACGCCGGCATCGAACTCGTGCTGACGCATTCGGAATTCTGGGGCGCGCTGCCGCTCGACGACCGCGAGGCGCTGCCGCTCGACCTGTCCGACCGCCTGCTCGCCGACTACCCGGCGACGAATCCCGGCGACGCCGCGACCGGCCTCACTGCCGGCGATGCGTGCTATGTCATCTATACCTCGGGCTCGACCGGCCAGCCCAAGGGCGTCGTCGTGCCGCACCGCGGCGTCGTCAACTATCTGGAATTCGCCGCGCGCGACTACCTGGATGCCGACATCGCCGGTGCGCTCGTCGCGACGCCGTTCGGCTTCGACGCGACCGTCACCACGCTGATGGCGCCGTGGCTCGCCAGCAAGCCCAGCGTGATGCTCGCCGACGACACGGCGGAATGCCTCGCGCAGCTGCTCGACTACGCGGCGTCGCCGCAGCGCTGGCTGTTCAAGTTGACGCCGGCGCATCTCGATGCGATGGCCAATCTGTACAAAGGCACCGCGTCGCAGACGCCGCATGTCCTCGTCGTCGGCGGCGAGCAGCTCACGCGCCGCACGCTGCAGCGCTTCCGCGCGCAAGTGCTGCCGCAGTCCGTCGTCATCAACGAATACGGTCCGACCGAAACCGTCGTCGGCTGCAGCGTGCAGCGCTGCGAACCGGGCGACGCCGTGGCCGGCGACGCCGTGCCGATCGGCCGGCCGATCGCGAATACGCGGCTGCTCGTGCTCGACGCGGCCGGCCAGCCGGTGCCGGTCGGCGTCGCGGGCGAGCTGTACATCGCCGGCGCCGGCGTGACGCTCGGCTATCTCGGCCGCGGAGAACTCACGGCGCAGAAATTCCCGGCCGATCCGCAGGTCGCCGGCGAGCGCTGCTATCGCAGCGGCGATCTCGTGCGCTGGCTCGCCGACGGCAGTCTCGAATTCGTCGGACGTACCGACGACCAGGTCAAGGTCAGCGGTTTCCGCATCGAGCTCGGCGAGATCGAGAGCGCGCTGGCCGCCCATGCCGACGTCGCGGAGTGCTGCGTCGCGGTGCGCGCCGACGGCGAAGGCCGCGGCCGGCTCGTCGCCTATGTCGTGCCGCGCGCGTCGATCCTCGAAAGCGCCGACGACGAGTCCGAGATCCAGCGCTGGAAGTTCGAGCGCATCGGCGCGCTGCGCGAGTTCGCGCGCGGCCGGCTGCCGGAATACCTGCAGCCGTCGGTCTACGTGCTGCTCGACGCGATGCCGCTCAGCGCGAACAACAAGCTCGACCGCGGCGCGCTGCCGGCGCCCGACGAGAACGACTTCGAGAAGGAAACCTACGTCGCGCCGCGCGATGCGCAGGAGACCGCGCTCGTCGACATCTGGCAGGACGTGCTCGGCCTTGCGCGCATCGGCATCGACGATCATTTCTTCCGGCTCGGCGGCCATTCGCTGCTGGCCACGCGCGTGGTCAGCGAGATTGCCGAGCGCCTGCAGCGCCGCGTGCCCGTGCGCGCGCTGTTCGAACACCCGACCGTGCGCGCGCTGTCGGCGCGGATCGCCGAGGAATCCGAGGCCGCCGCGGCGCCGATCGCGCGCGCGCCGGCCGGCGCAACCGCGCTGTCGTTCGCGCAGCAGCGCCTGTGGTTCATCGACCAGCTCGAAGGCGGCAGCCGCCAGTACCACATCGCCGCGGCGCTGCGCCTCGACGGCGATCTCGACGCGACCGCGCTGCGTCGCGCGCTCGACACCATCGTCCAGCGCCACGAAGTGCTGCGCACGCGCTTCGTCCCGGTCGACGGCGCGGCGACGCTGCAGCTCGCGGCCGACGGCCGGGCGGGGTTCGCGACCAGCGATCTGAGCGCCGCCGACGCGGCTACGCAGGACGAGCAACTGCGCGCGCTGATCGCGCAGGAAACCGCCGTGCCGTTCGATCTCGCGCACGACACGCTGCTGCGCTGCCGCCTGATTCGCCTCGGCGACGCGCGCCACGTCGCCGTGCTGACGATGCATCACATCGCCTCCGACGGCTGGTCGACCGCGCTGCTCGTGCGCGAGTTCGGCGCGATCTACGCGGCGCTGCGCGAGAACCGCGCGAATCCGCTGCTGCCGCTCGCGCTGCAATACAGCGATTTCGCGCACTGGCAGCGCACGCAGCTGCAGGGCGAACGCCTGCAGCGGCACCTGGATTTCTGGCGCGAGCAGCTGCGCGACCTGCCGCGCGTGCACGCGCTGCCGCTCGACCGCGCGCGGCCGGCGCAGCAGCGCTTCAGCGGCGGACGCATCGTGCACGACATCCCCGCACCGCTGACGCAGTCGCTGCGCGCACTCGCGCAGCGTCACGAGGCCAGCCTGTTCATGCTGCTGCAGAGCGCGTTCGCGCTGCTGATCGGCCGCTGGAGCGGCGAGACCGACGTCGTCATGGGCTCGCCGGTGGCCGGCCGCGTCGCGCGCGAGGTCGAGCCGCTGATCGGCTTCTTCATCAACAACCTCGTGCTGCGCACAGACCTGTCGGGCGATCCCTGTTTCGGCGAGCTGCTCGCACGCAGCCGCGAACGCATTCTCGATGCGAACGCGCACCAGCTGCTGCCGTTCGACATGCTCGTCGATGCGCTCAAGCCCGAGCGCAGCCTGAATCACGCGCCGCTGTTCCAGATCAGCTTCAGCTTCCACAACCTCGAACAGACCGAGCTGCGCCTGCCGGGTCTCGCGATCACGCACCTGGCTAGCGGCGGCGACATCGCGCGCTTCGACATCGAGCTGCACATCAGCGAGATCGACGACGGCCTGCACGTGCGCTGGCTCTATGCCGACAGCCTGTTCGACGCAGCGACGATCGCGCGCTTCGCCGAGAGCTTCGCGACGCTGCTGTCGTCGATCGTCGACGCGCCGACGCAAT
>CAMLLF010000593.1 GCA_946480705.1 uncultured Lysobacteraceae bacterium
GTCGACGGCGAGCGCTCGGCGACGCTCGGCGATGCGGTGCGCTTCAGCTACAGCGCGGGCCACACGCCGGGCCTGATGCTCGCCGAGATCGGCGGCGACGGCGGCGTGGTGTTCTGCGCCGACCTGATCCCGGGCCGGCCCTGGGTGCATCTGCCGGTCACGATGGGCTACGACCGCTATCCGGAAATGCTCATCGACGAAAAAAAGAAGTTTCTCGAGGACAAGCTGTCCCGCGGCGTGCGGCTGTTCTTCACGCACGACGCGCAGTGTGCGCTGGCCGACGTCGTCCGCGACGAAAAGGGCAAGTTCGGCACCACCAACGAGCGGGGCGAACTCGTCGCCCTCGCAGCCTGAGCAACGGGAGGGAATGATGAACAAGTGGATTATTGCGAGCGTCGCCGCGGCGTTCGCGCTGGCCGCGCAGGCGCATGAAGGCGGGCACGGCGAGCATGGCGGGCACGCGCCGATGGCCGGCCACGAAGCGACGCCGGCCGGTCCGACGCCGATCGCGACGGGCAACGGCGGCGCCTACTACGGCGCGCCGATGCCGAAGTCCGTGCCGCAGGCGATCGCCGAGGTCGCGCGCAAGCCCGAGGCCCACACGGCCGCGCCGCAGGCGTTCAAGGGACGCATCACCGAGGTCTGCCAGAACAAGGGCTGCTGGCTCGTGCTCGAGGACAACGGCTCGTACGCGCGCGTGTTCATGAGCGGCCACAGCTTCAGCGTGCCGAAGGACGCGCGCAAGGACGCGATCGTCTACGGCACGCTCAGCGTCAAGCAGCTCGACGAGGCGCAGATCAAGCACCTCGCGAGCGAAGGGAGCAAGCCGCAGCCGCAGGAACTGCAGATCCAGGCGACGTCGGTCTGGATCGCCGGCGGCTGAGCGCGCGTCAGCGCTCGCAGCCGAACAGCGCCGGCCCGTGTTCGAGGAAATACAGGCCGGCGAACACCTTCGGATCGATCGAATAGCCGTCGGCGGCGCGGGCGCACAGCCACTGCGCTGCCTCGGCGCGCGGGATTTCGTGCACGCGGATGTCTTCGCCGGCGACGCCGCCGCCTGCATGCTCGCGCACGAGATCCCAGGCGCGCGCGAATGCGATCGTTTCGGTGCTCATGCCCGACGAACTCGGGCCGGTCATGTAGTAGTCGATGCGCCCGCAGGCATAGCCGGTTTCTTCATGCAGTTCGCGGCGCGCGGCTTCGATCGCATGCTCGCCGTCGTTGCCGGGATCGTCGCCGATGAGACCTGCCGGCATTTCTATGGCGCGCGCGCGGATCGCTTCGCGCCACTGTTCGACGAACAGCACGCGGTCTCCGGGCGTCACCGCGATGACGATGACGGCGCCGCCGGGATTCGTGCGTTCGGCGTATTCCCAGCGACCGCGGCGGCACAGGCGCAGCCAGCGTCCGTTGAAAAGAACCTCGGTTTCGTCCATCGTTTGCTGTTCTCCGCCCGTACGCTGCCGGAACCTATCCCGTTCCGCCGCGGTCTGTGGCCCGCCTCCTTTCGATATTCCGGACTTCTCGCATGAAAATTCAAGCCCTTGCCTATGCGCTGCTGACGTTCTGCGGCGTCTGCGCGGTTCACGCGGCCGAGCCCGCGGCCAAGCCCGCGCCGGCCGGTCCGACCCAGGAAGCGTCGTCGGTCGAGGCCGCCGGAGCCGCGCTGGTCAAGGCCGCGGAGAACCTCAGCGAACAGCAGATCAAGTCGACGACGAACCGCGAAGCGTTGTCGCGGCTCGCGCAGATCTACAACGGCCGCGACCTGCAGCGCTTCATCTGGTCCATGCAGCGCCTCGTCGAGCTGTATCCGAATTCCGGCGCGCTGCGCCTGCAGCTCGCTGCGGTCTACGCGGGGCAGGGCGACAAGAGCGCGACCTACGACATGCTGCTGAAGATGCAGAACCTCGGCTTCGCCTACTCGGTCGGCAGCGATCCGCGCTTCGAGAAAGTGCGCGGCACGAAGGTCTGGGACTACGCCGTGGCCAACCTTGATGCGAACGCGCGTCCGTTCGGCGAGGGCAAGGTCGCCTTCCAGCTTCCCGCCGGCGACCGCCTGCTCGAAGCAATGGCCTGGGATCCCAAGCGCAAGCAACTGCTCGTCGGCAGCGCGCGCGAAGGCGCGATCTACCGCGCCGACAAGGACGGCAAGCTGTCCGATTTCATCAAGGCCGATCCGGCCTCGGGCCTCTACAGCGTGCTCGACATGAAGGTCGACGCGGCCAACGATGCGCTCTGGGTCGCGAGCTATGGCGCGCCGGTCTACAAGGCCTATTCGGCCGACATGGTCGACAAGTCGTACCTGCTCAAGTACAGCCTGTCGAGCGGCAAGCAGCTCGCGAAATACACGGTCGAGGACAAGACCGGCCATCTGTTCGCCTATGTCGCGGTCGCCGGCGACGGCCGCGCCTACGTCGCCGATCCGGCGCGCCGCGAAATCTACAAGCTCGACGGCGAGAAGCTCGTGCTGGTCACGGCCAACCCGGTGCTGACCGGCATCAGCGGTCTCGCGGTGTCCGGCGACGGCCGCACGCTGTATTTCGCCGATCCGGCACTGGGCCTGTTCGGTGTCGATCTGTCGACGACCAAGGCATTCGGCGTCGGCCATTCGCCCGACAGCCTCGTCGTCGGCGGCGTGTCGTCGCTGTTCTGGTACGACGGCAGCCTCATCATCGTGCAGGACAACATGGTGCCGCAGCGCGTGATGCGCCTGAAACTCGACAAGGATGGCCGCAGCGTCGCGGCGGCGATGCCGCTGGATGCGGCCAAGCCCGAGTTCACGCTGCTCGGCAACGGCGCGGTCGCCGGCGACGACTTCTATTTCGTCGCGAACAGCCAGCGCGAGCTGTATGACGGGCACGGCGTGCTCAGCGACGCCAAGGCGCTGCAGCCGGTAAAGGTATACAAGAGCAATCTGCGCTTCGCCTGGGACCAGCCGGGCATTTCCGCGGCGCTCAAGCCGATTCCGACGGCGAAGGATGCGAAGGTGCGCTTCGAGAACCCCGGTGAGGCCAAGGACGAAGCGCCGAAGGCCGGCGACAAGTGATACGGATCGGGGCCACCTCAGCGGCCCCGATCCGTTTTGCGGACGGCGCGCCGCGAGCGGCCACCGGTGCGTTTCACGCCAGCGCGCGGATCCGAGAGCGCGTCAGCGGACCGAAGCGCAGCTGCTCGAGCAGGCCGTCGACATCGGCGAGATCGGGCTTGCCGCGCACGAAACTCGTCGCATCGGCGGGCACGGGGCAGTCGCAGGCGATGCCGGTCAGACTGCGGCTGAGCCGGGCGAGCGCGGCGCCCGCCTTGAGCTTCGCATAGGCCGCCGCCGCGCCGCGAAAGC
>CAMLLF010000594.1 GCA_946480705.1 uncultured Lysobacteraceae bacterium
TGCTGCGCTGGAAGGCGTCCGAGCTCGACAAGGTCATCGACCAGATCAACGCGACCGGCTACGGCCTGACGCTCGGCGTGCACAGCCGCATCGATTCCACGATCGAGCAGATTTCCAAAGGCGTCAAAGTCGGCAACTGCTACGTCAACCGCAACCAGATCGGCGCGGTCGTCGGCGTGCAGCCGTTCGGCGGTGAGGGCCTGTCCGGCACCGGCCCCAAGGCCGGCGGCCCGCACTATCTCGCGCGCTTCGTCACCGAGCGCACGCTGACGATCAATACCACGGCAGCCGGCGGCAACGCGTCGCTGCTGACCCTCGGCGAGTGAGTTCCGCGCCGCGAACCGCCGCTGGCGGCGGTTCGCGGCGCCTTTAGTCAGTCAGTTGACGGCGATGACGGGCTCCAGCCCCGGCGAACGTCGACAGAGCGGCGACTCACGCAGGATCTCCTCGAGTTCCTCGCGCGGCGCCGGGCTCGCGGCTGCTGCCGGGCGCAGTCGCATCGTCTTCGCGCACGGCCTGCGGCAGCGGCAACCGATGGCCGAGCAGATGGAGCGTCGGCACCGGGCCATCGGTGCGGATCGCCGCGCTCGCGTCGTCCGAGCCCTGCCGCAGGCCGGTGTCGCCGTAACGACGGCGAAGCAGTTCGCCGTGGTCAGTTGCCCGCGCCAGTCGCCGACGAGCAGGTCGGAAATGGCGCTGTCGATGTCGGCAGCCTTCAGCACGCGTTCGCGCAACGGTCCCGGGTCGCCGATATCGTGTGACGCGCGCGCGCAATGCCGCACATCACAGAGTGCCTTTGCGCCGGGCGGCCGATGACCCACCGGCCGCGGCCGTCGGACGGCGTTCGTGTCAGCGACCGGAGCCGCGCAACGTGCGGAACAGCCGCGTATCGCGCACGATCGCCGCGAGTTCGGCGATCTCCAGACGCCGCTCGCGCACGCCGCTGGTCGTCGAAGGGTCGTCTTCGCGCACATGGCTCGGCAGCGCGACGAACTGGCCGAACAGATTCATGCCGGCGACGTGTTCGTCGTTGCGGATGCTTGCGATGGCGTCGTCGATTCCCTGCGTGGTGCCGACTGCGCCGTGGCGCTTGCGCAGCAGTTCGACCAGCAGATCGGGATGGTCGCCGCCGCCACGACCGGTCGGTTCGTGCCAGTCCTGCAACAGTTCGGCGAGCGCCGTGTCGATCGGCGCGGCGCGCAGCACGCGTTCGCGCACGTCGTCGAATCCGAACAGCTGCGCATTCCACAAGCTGGTCCCGCAGATGCGGCGTATCGGCCCGACCGTGGAACGATCGATGACGATCCCGGGGCCCGTTGCTGCGGACGACGTCGCGACCGGTTCGTCCAGCGTCTCGCGCAGCGCCTTCCAGCGGTCGGCCGACCGCTCGTCCGACAGGCCGGGCAACACGAAACGCGGCTCTGCGGCGGCGAGCCGCATCCGCGCGCCGTCGATGTCGCCGCCGCGCGCGCGCTCGGCGATGAAGGCGATTTCGATCTGCCCGTCGATTTCGGAGGTCAGCACATAGCGGGCACGCAGCCACGCGGCGGCGGATTCGCGGCCCTGGCGCAGATGCCGCTCCATCTGCGCGACGCTGACGCGTACGCGCATCAGCTTCGCCAGCACGGACGGCTCATCGGCGTCGGGATCGTCGGCGTACTCTTCGACGAACCCGGCGGTGAGCGCTGCAGGATTTGCCGAAATGGTCATCGCCAGCGCTTCGACGAGCGCGTCGGCTTCCAGCAGTTCGCGGGCGTCGCCGGAATCGGTCTCTTCGACCGCGTCCGCCCGCGTGATCTGGGCCACCGTGTCGAGCGCCGGCACCGTCGCGGCCCAGCCGCATGTGATCCAGCGCATCGCGACGTAGTCGGCGATGTCGTTTTCCTCCGCGTACGCGCGCAACTGCGCGTCCGTCGGCACGGGAGGACAGTTCTGTGCCTGCGCGGAAACCGATGCAGACGCCCCGAACGCGATGAACGCGAGCACGCGTGCTTTCATTTGAGAACCCCCTTCCCGATGCGACCGGCGCAGCAGCGCGCGCCGGTCGATCATAGGGAGCGCCGCCGCGATTGCCGCGGTCGCTGCGGAACGGGCTTTACTCGGGATTCATCAGCCGGTCCCGCACTGCGATTCCCGATTCCCGCCTCACGCCGCAACCGGCTCTGCGGCCGGCCTGCGCAGCCGATAGACGAGGATGCCGATGCCGATCAGCAGCAGGATCGCGCCGACGCCATAGAAGAACGCCGATTCGTCCCTGTGATCGGCCAGCGCGACGATGGTCGTGTCTTCCGGCAGATAGCGCACCGAGATCGTGGTCGGCTTGTCGTCCGGCGCGTCGCGGAGCTGCTTGCCGAGGACATCGGACACGCTGACGTCGTCATGCACCTCGCGATTGTCGGCCGTGACGAACGTGACCTTCGCATGGAAGTTGCGTTCTCGGCCGCGCTTGGTGCTCCAGGTCACTTCTGTCACGAGCGCATCGGTGACGACGCCGTGGTCGGCCAGCGCCTGGCTGTCCTTCGATTCCTTCCAGCCCGCGCCCAGCATCACCGGACCGCCGACCAGCAGCGCCGCGAGCAGCAGGATGCCGCGAAGTTTGCTCAGAAAACCCATGTCATACCCCAAGGTGAAATCGTCCCGCCGCGATTGCGCCAGGTGACGAGAGAGAAAAGAAATGCAGGAAAGGGCAGCGAGTGCGTGGCGATCACCGCATCGGCCGAAACGTGATCGCCGGACCGCCGGTATCAGGCAGTCGTGTCATCCCTGGGACGGAGCCGTCGCGGCTGCGTCATGCCGGTCGCCGCCGTCGCGGCATCCGGCCGGCGATCCTTCCGTGGATCGCCGTCGCTTGCGGAACCGATGTCAGTCGTCGCTGCCGGCGAAGGACATCAGCAGGCGCAGCACATACCAGAACATCAGCGCGACCGAGGCGAACAGATGCAGCGCCGCGCCGGCCGGACGGTCTTCCGGATAGTGATGGATGATGTTCGAGGTGTCGTACAGCACGCAGCCGCCCGCGAAGATGATCATGATCGCGGAGAACCACACGCCGAGCTGGAAACCGAAGATCACGCTCGCGAGGATCGCGCCGAGCGCGACGAAGCCGCTGATCTTCAGGATGCCGCCGAGGAAGGAGAAGTCCTTCTTCAGCGTGAAGGCGGTGAACGTGAGGCCGCCGACGAGCAGCAGCGTGATGAACGCGGCGGCGCCGATGGCTCCCGGTGCGATGCGGCCGGCGATCGCGAGGATCGGCGCGAAGATCAGCGCTTCGGCGACGACGTAGACCGCCAGACCGAGCAACTGCTTGCCGTTGCTGTCGGCGTTGTCG
>CAMLLF010000595.1 GCA_946480705.1 uncultured Lysobacteraceae bacterium
CGCGCAGCACACCACCGCGCCGATCATGATCGCGGCGACCGCGCCGATCGGCGAATCCTTGCCGAGCAGCAGCATCAGCACGACGGACGCGAACAGGATCGTCGCGATCGTGATGCCCGAGACCGGGTTGTTGCTCGATCCGACGAGACCCGCGAGGTAGCCCGACACGGACACGAACAGGAAGCCCGCGACGACCATGATGATCGCCATCGGAATGCTGACGATCCAGCTGCCGACGATGGCCTGGTACAGCAGCAGCAGCGGCACGACGAACAGCACGAGCGCGACGAGCATCCACTTCATCGGCAGGTCGCGTTCGGTTTCCGCGACGTTCGCGTCGCTGCCCTTGCGCGCCGCGGCGATGCCGCTCCTGACGCCCGACAGCAGCGACTTGCGCAGCGAGAACAGCGTCCAGATGCCGCCGATCAGCATCGCGCCGACGCCGAGGTAGCGCACGCGCGCACCGCGGATCAGCCCGGCGGCGTCGCCGGCGGACAGGCCCGCGAGCTGCGTCGCGAACGCCGGGTCGATGCTCGACGCGAACCAGTGGTAGATCGGAATCGCGATGTTGTACGACAGCACGCTGCCCGAGAGCACGACGATGCCGATGTTGAGACCGACGATGTAGCCGACGCCGAGCAGCGCCGGCGACAAGCCCGTGCCCATGTAGCCGAGGTACTTGCCGATGAAGCCCGACACGGCGGCGTTGTCCGGGATCAGGCGCATGCCGCTTTCGGCCATGAGCTTGACGACCGCGCCGATCACCGCGGAAATGCCGAGGATCTTGATGCCCGGGCCCGGGTTCTCGCCGGCCTTGAGCACTTCGGCCGCGGCCTTGCCTTCGGGGAACGGCAGCGGTTCCTCGACGATCATCGAGCGGCGCAGCGGCACCGAGAACAGCACGCCGAGCAGGCCGCCGAGACCCGCGATCGCGAGCACCCAGGAGTAACGGAAGTCCTGCCAGTAGTTGAGGATGATCAGCGCCGGGATCGTGAAGATCACGCCGGCGGCGATCGACGAGCCGGCCGAGGCGCCGGTCTGCACGATGTTGTTCTCGAGGATCGTGCCGCCGCCGAGCACGCGCAGCACGGCCATCGAAATCACGGCGGCCGGGATCGCCGTCGCGATGGTCAGGCCGGCGAACAGGCCGAGGTAGGTATTGGCGGCGGCGAGGATCATCGCCAGCACCACCGAAAGCGCGACGGCGCGGAAGGTCAACTGCGGGACGGCAGGTGTACTCATGCGGACTCCGGACTGGGAACACCCGCGCGGCTGAGCGGGTAGTCGCGAAGCATAACCGGATGCGCGCGGGGCGGGACGGCTTGCGGCAGGTCGCTTCTTGCGCTATCGCCCGTGTTGCAGCGCGGCACAAAAGCGGACGCAGGGTGGTCTTCGCCAAAGGCGAAGCCCACCATCGCGGAACCTCCGCATCAAAGAACTCATGCCGAAGGAATGTGCCCGCCTTGCGGCACCCGAGATCCCCCCAGCATCCCCTCGACATTCCTTCGTCCGACGATCGGCTCGCCGGCACACCACGACCGCCGTAATGACGGCGGCCGTCGCCATGCGGTTCGTACGCGGCGAACGCCGCTGGAGTACCGCCGAACAACACGATATCGACCTGCTGCCGGTGATCACCTTGCCCGGCGCGGCCGTCGTGCTCGGCCGCGCCGCACTCGCCAGGCTCGACGTACCCGACACGGAGATCGACGATATCGACGCGCGCATCCGCGAACGCGATGCACAGCGGCTGCAGCTGGAAATCGCCGGCGGCATGGGCGCGGGCAAATCGCTGTTCAGCGGGCGCGCGGACGAGCAGGCGGGAACACGCAAAGAGCCGGGAGAAGTGAGAAGCGAGTGAAAGCGCAGCCGTCACCGGCATTTTCTCGCCCCGCTCCCTGCTGCCCTTAAGGTTTTCGCGCCGCGTCCGCGTATTCGATCATCGACCGGGCAATCGCTCGCCACGATGACGACCATGAAACACGCATGGATTCTGCTGCTGTCGGCGGCATCGGCCGCGCCGCTCCACGCGCAGAACCCGATCTGGGTCACGAGCGGCGCCTCATCGGGCAGCGGCACGCTGCGCGCGGCGATCCTGGGCCTGAATCCGTCGACGAGCGCGCTGCAGGAAATCCGTTTCGCGATTCCGACGACGCCGTCCAATCCCATCGCCGAGGTCGTGCTGACCGAGCCGCTGCCGCCGATCAACGGCACGAACGTGCTCATCAACGGTGACCGCGATGCGGATTACGTCGTCGTCGACGGCAACGGCCGGCAGATCTTCACGGTCGAGGAGAATGCGACGACGACGGCGCTGGAGATCCGCGACCTCACGCTGCGCGGCGGCGCCGTCGTCAACAACGGCGGCTGTGTGCGCGTCCGCCGCGCGGCAACGGCGACGACGTTGCGGCGCGTCGTCGCCGACCAGTGCAAGGCCTATCTCAGCGTGACGACGAATCCGGTCGTGCGCGGCGGCGCGGTCGTCAACAACGGCGGCTGCGTGCGCATTCGCCGCGCGGCGACGGCGACGACGCTGCGGCGCATCGTTGCCGACCAATGCAAGGCCTATCTCAGCGTGACGACGAATCCGGTCGTGCGCGGCGGCGCGGTCTATACGAAAGGCGCGCTGACGATCGAGGACAGCAGTTTCACCGGCAATCGCATCCTGTCGATGTCGGCGAACGAGGCGAGCAGCGACGCGAGCGGCGGCGCGCTGTTTGCCGAAGGCAGTCAGCCGGTCACGATCGCGCGCTCGCTGTTTCGCGACAACCGCATCTATCTCGGCAATCAGTTGCCGTCGTTCTGCCGCAGCGGCAGCGGCGGCGCGATCGGGCTTGCGCTGACCAATGCGCTCGCGCAGATCGCCGACACGAGCTTCGTCGACAACGCGACGGCATGCCGCAATCCGACCGTGACCTACGACATCGACGGCACCGGCGACGGCGGCGCGATCGCGGTCTATGGCCAGGGCGGCGAGACGCGACTCGATGCGAACTATTTCCACGGCAACATCGGCAGCCGCGGCGGTGCGGTCGGGTTCCTGCAGCCGCTCGGCATGCTCGCGACGCTGACGAACAATACGTTTCACGAGAACACGAGCAACCAGGCCGGCGGCGGCGCGGCGCTGATCAACTGCTGCTCGCTCGCGATGACCAACAACACGTTCAGCGGCAACGTCGCGCGCTCGCCGGGCCTCGCGAACCAGCTCCAGGCATCGAGCAACGTGCTCGCGCTGTACAACAACATCTTCAGCGGCGCGAATACGAACCGCGACTGCATCATCTCGACCGCGCAGCAGAACAGCGGCCACAACCTCTACGCG
>CAMLLF010000596.1 GCA_946480705.1 uncultured Lysobacteraceae bacterium
TCGAGAGCCTGGCCTTCATGGAAGCCGCCGACATCAGCAAGCAGCGCGGCGGCGCCGCAGTGAAGTTGTCGGACGTGCCGCGATAGCGGGACAGGTCCGTGCTGAAGCTGCCGGTTTGCGTGTAGGTGACCTGCGACTTCGCCGCGAGCTGCAGCGTGATCTGCACGCCGCTGTTGGTGTAGCCCTGGTTCGATTCGGCAACCGCGAGAGTGATCAGGCCGTTGATGTCGCCCGACGCGCTCGCCGCACTGGCCGTGTAGTTCACGAGCACGCGGATCACGGTGTTGGCCGCCGTCGCCTTCGTGCTCGTCGGCAGCGGCGCCGCCTGTTCGAACAGCGCGCGGTAGTCGGCCGGCGGATGATCGAGCGGCATCGCGTTCTCGTCGACTTCGACGACCGCGTGACGCGCGTCGTGCAGCGGGCGGATCTTGTAGAGCTGCCCCATCACGCGCACGTTGCCGGTGATCTTGTCGCCGTTGCGCACGAGCATGACCGAGTTCATCGCGTCCTCGGCGATCTCCTCCGGGGTCATCTCGCGCTTCGTCGCGGTCTCGGCGATCGAGCCCTGCCAGACCAGGCTGCCGTCTTCGGTGTAGTACGCGTGGCCGCGCTGCGCGGTCAGCTTGACCGGGCCTGCGATGTCGAGATCGAGCGTCAGCGCCTGCGTGTCGAGCTGTACCGCCGCGGCATTGGCCATGACGAGACGGATCGCGGCCGAGGCCGGATCGGCGGCGAGCGCGTCGAACGCGGCATCGCCCTGCGCCGCGCGATAGACCGCGGGCGCGGATGAAAACAACGACTGCGGTCCCTGCGCTGCCGCCAATCCCGACGCCAGCAAACCTGCTCCTGCCACACTCCAGAGAAAACACCGTTTCATTCGGATCTCCCCCACGACGAGCGCGCGAAAGCGAATCCGGCGCGTAAGGAGTCGCGCGCCAACCGGGTGACGATGGATGCCGGATTCCCCCCAACCCCTTCGGACGCCGCGATGCTCGTCGCAGCGAATCAGGTGGCGGCGCATCCCCATACGCCGCGATGTTCGGATCTCAGGCTACTCGGGAAAGCCCGGACGATCGGCTCACGTGCGCAATGGCGCTCGTCACGGAGTGCAGGCGTGCTCGCGGAACGCGCCGACAGCGTCGCGTCAGCCCGCGAGCCGCTCGACGATCGTCGTCGTCGCGCGCGCGCGATTCAGCGTATAGAAATGCAGCGACGGCGCGCCGCCGTCGATGAGCCGCCGGCACAGCGCCGTGACGACGTCGGCGCCGAATTCGCGGATCGCGTCGTGGTCGTCGCCGAAGGACTGCAGGCGGCGCGCGACCCAGCGCGGAATCTCCGCGCCGCAGAGTTCCGAGAAGCGGCGCAGCTGCGAATAGTTCGTGATCGGCATGATGCCCGGCACGATCGGCACCGTGATGCCGAGTCGGCGCGCATCGTCGACGAAGCGGAAATACGCGTCGGCGTTGTAGAAATACTGCGTGATCACACCGTCCGCGCCGGCCTCGACCTTGCGCTTGAAATGCGCGAGATCGGCCTGGGCGTCGTCGGCCTGCGGATGCGTTTCCGGATAGCCCGCGACCTCGATGTGGAAGTAGTCGCCGGTTTCCTCGCGGATGAACGCGACGAGGTCGCTCGCGTAGCGGAAGTCGCCGTAGCTCGCCATGCCCGAGGGCAGGTCGCCGCGCAGCGCGACGATGCGGCGGCAGCCCTTGCTGCGGTAGAGCTCGAGCAGGCCGCCGATCTCCTTGCGCGTGCCGCCCATGCACGACAGGTGCGGCGCGGCGTCGAGACCATGGTCTTCGCGCAGATGGCAGACCGTGTCCGGCGTATAGCTGAGCGTCGAGCCGCCGGCGCCGAAGGTCACCGACACGTATTCCGGATTCAGCGCCTTGAGCGAGGGCAATGCTTTCTCCAGCGTGTCGCGCTGCTCGTCGGTCTTCGGCGGAAAGAACTCCAGCGAAACCGGAATCGACAGGCGGGACGGAGCGGTCGCGGGCATTGCGGAAATCCTCGGCGGTACGAACGGAAGGCACGCGACGCCGGGCGGCGGACACGCGGATGCGCAATATATCTCGACTTCCGGATATAGAGATAGATGCATGGAGAAATGAGTGGACGGGGGTGAGGAACGAATACGAAGCCGGCCGCGACCAGGCTCATTCCTCACTCCTGTCCGCGCACTATCGCCTTCAGCATCGTTGACAGTGTCGTGCCGACCCCTCGGGCACAATCCGCCCATGCCCGCCACGATCGTCGAAGGCAATCCGAACGACGAGCAGTTCCGCCGCCGGCGAGAACTGGCCGAGACCGCCGCGCGCGGCGCGCTCGGCGGCGTGTTCTACGTGCTCGGCTGGTTCGTGGTCGCGGTCTGCGGCGGGCTGCACCGGCGCGAGCCGGCGCTGGTGGTCGCGGGCGGCATCGTGTTCGCGGCATTGATGTTCGCGCGGATCGCGCTGGCGCGGCGCGAGACCGCCGATGCGGACACGATCGTGCGCCTGCTGGTCTGCTGGTGGACCTTGCTGCTCGTGACGGCGGCGCTCTGGGGCGCGACGGCGACCTGGGCGCTGGTCGATTCGCGCATGCAGGAGGCGCGGTTGCCCGCACTGATCTGCAGCGTCGCGTTCGGTGCTGCGTTCGTTCACACGTATGCGACCCGCTGGCACTACGCGCTGTGCGGCGTGACGCTGCTGTTGTTGCCGGTCGTCGTGATCGCGTGGACCGTCGCCGACTTCGGCGGGATCGCGTTCTCGCTGACCGTCTTCGTCGTGTACCTGCTGTCGTCGCTGCGCTTGAGTTGGCAGCAATACGATCGCCAGCTGCTGCTCGAACTCGCGCTGCTGCACCAGCGCGATCTCTACGAGAAGCAGAGCCGCACCGACGCGCTGACCGGCCTCGACAACCGGCGCGAGTTCACCTTCAACCTCGAGCGCGCGCTGACCGTCGGCGAACCGCTGTCGCTGCTGCTCATCGACATCGACCATTTCAAGCAGATCAACGACCGCCACGGCCATGCCGCGGGCGACGCCGTGCTCATCGCGTTCGCGGGCCAATTGCGCGAGCATTTCGCGCCGGCCGACGCACGTGTCGCGCGCATCGGCGGCGAGGAATTCGCGGTGCTGCTCGCCGGTGTCGGCGAGGACGCCGCGGCCGCATCGGCGGCGGCGCTGTGCCGGCGCATCGCCGCCGCACCGCTCGCCCCCGACGCGCGCCGCGGCGCGGTGACGATCAGCATCGGCGGCAACACGGCCCGCGAGGGTGAGAACACCAAGCGGATCGACGTCCGCGCCGGCGGCCAGTACACCGTCGACTTCACCCAGGG
>CAMLLF010000597.1 GCA_946480705.1 uncultured Lysobacteraceae bacterium
TCCGGCACGCGCGTCATGCCGCGGCGCTTCGGATAGGTGTCGTGGCGTCCCTGCAGGGTGATGTTGATCAGCGGATTGGCGATCGCGGCGACGCCGCTCTGCGCCATCAGCGGCAGCAGCTTCGACACGTAGTAGTTGTCCATCGAATGCATCGACGTGAGGTGCGAGCCGGCGACACGGCCCTGCAGGCCGAGGCGATGCGTCTCGGCTGCGAGCGTCTCGATGTGGCGCGACAGCGGATCGTCCGACTCGTCGCAATGCATGTCGACGAGCAGGCCGCGCGCCGCCGCGATTTCGCAGAGCTGCCGCACCGACTCGGCGCCGTCGGCCATCGTGCGCTCGAAGTGCGGAATGCCGCCGACCACCTCGACGCCGCGGTCGAGCGCGCGCACGAGGTTGTCGTGCGCGGTGGCGCTGCGCAGCAGACCGTCCTGCGGAAACGCGACGAGCTGCAGATCGAGATAGGGCGCGACACGGCGCTTGACCTCGAGCAGGGCGTCGACGGCGAGCAGGCGGTCGTCGCAGATGTCGACATGGCTGCGGATCGCGAGCAGGCCCTGGCTCACGGCCATATCGCAGTAGGCCAGCGCGCGCTCGACGATGGCTGCGTGGGTCAGTTCGGGCTTGAGCTCGCCCCAGAGCGCGATGCCTTCGAGCAGCGTGCCCGAGCGGTTCAGTCGCGGCAGGCCGAGCGACAGCGCGGCATCGAGGTGAAAATGTGCGTCGACGAACGGCGGGCTGACGAGGCGGTGGCCGACGTCGATTTCCTGCGGCGCAGTCGCGGCCAGAGCAGGTTCGACGGCGGCGATGCGGCCGTCGCGGATGGCGATGTCGTGGTCGCGGCGGCCGTCGGGCAGCGCGGCGTGGCGCAGGATCAGATCCATGGCGGGCTGGGCTAGGGAAACGGAGCGGCACCGTAGCATGTGCGGCGGCGCTGCGGCGCCGCTTGCATCCGTCCGCACGGAGTGCAACGCTCGGCCTCCGGTCGGCGAAACGGTCTCGCCGGCAGCGCTGCGGCAGGTAGTCCGCGGCGCACACGATACTCGCCGCGCGGTCCTGCGACCGTCGCGGCAGCCGCACGGAGCGTCGCGCCGAACCGCGGTCGCCATTCCGGCGGCGCGATGTCCGCGCGACCCCGGCGGCGCGCAGACGGAAGCGGTGCCGATGCGGCACCATCCGGCTCGCCCCGCGCAACTTTCAGGACCGAACCCGCATGAATCTCGCCGCGACCGCAACGGCAGCCTCCGAGGCCGAGCTGAACCTCGATCCGTACTGGATGCCGTTCACGCACAACCGCTATTTCAAGCAGCATCGCCCGCTCGACCGCCTGCTCGTCGGTGCCGAGGGCGCGTACTACACGACGGTGGAAGGCCAGAAGCTCTTCGACTGTCTCTCGGGTCTCTGGTGTTCGTCGCTCGGCCATCGCGATCCGCGCATCGTCGAAGCCGTCAAGGCGCAGCTCGATCGCGCCGACTACATTCCGGCGTTCCAGGTCGCGAGTCCCGATACGTTCCGGCTCGCCGAGCGCATCGCCGAGGTCGCGCCGGGCGACCTCAACCGCGTGTTCTTCACCAACTCCGGTTCCGAAGCCGTCGACACCGCAGTCAAGATCGCGATCGCCTATCACCGGCTGCGCGGCGACGCGTCGCGCACGCGCATCATCGGCCGCGAGAAGGGCTATCACGGCGTCGGCATCGCGGGCATTTCCGCCGGCGGCATGGTCGCCAACCGCAAGATGTTCGCGCCGCTGATGCTGCCCGGCGTCGACCATCTGCCGCACACGCACAATCTCAAGGAAATGGCGTTCTCGCGCGGCCAGCCGGCCTGGGGCGCGCACCTCGCGGACGAGCTCGAGCGCCTCGTCGCGCTGCACGATGCCTCGACCATTGCCGCGGTCATCGTCGAGCCGATGCAGGGATCCGTCGGCGTCGTCGTGCCGCCGCAGGGCTACCTCACGCGCCTGCGCGAAATCTGCACGAAGCACGGCGTCCTGCTCATCTTCGACGAAGTCATCTGCGGCTTCGGCCGCATGGGCGACTGGTTCGGCGCCCAGGCCTTCGGCGCGACGCCCGACCTCATCACCTTCGCCAAGTGCGTCAACAACGGCACCGTGCCGATGGGCGGCGTGATCGCGACCGACGCGGTCTACGGCGCGTTCATGCAGGGTCCCGAGTACATGGTGGAACTGTTCCATGGCTATACCTATTCCGCGCATGCGCTGGCGGTCGCCGCGGCGCATGCGACGCTCGACATCCTGCATGCCGACGCGGTGCCGCAGCGCTTCGCCGAACTCGCGCGCAAGATCGAGGACGGCGTGCACTCGCTCAAGGGCGAGCCCAACGTCATCGACATCCGCAACTGCGGCGCGGCCGGCGCGGTCGAGCTGTCGTCGATTCCCGGCCAGGTCGGGATGCGCGGCCTGCGCCTGTTCGAGGAAGGCCTGAAGCGCGGCCTGCTGCTGCGCTTCACCGGCGATACGATCGCGATGGCGCCGCCGGTCATCACGACCGACAGCGAGCTCCATCAGATGATCGAGGGCGTCCGCGCCTGCATCCGCGCCGTGGCCTGAACCGTTTTCGCGACACCATCGCGCGGCCCCGGCCTTCGGCGGCCGCGCAAGGAGCACATCCATGCTGGCACCCGTGATCATTCCGCACTACATCGCCGGCGCTCGCACGAGCGCCGACGGCGCGCGCACGAGCGCGGTCTACAACCCGGCGACCGGCGAACAGACCGGCCGCCTGCCGCTCGCGACGCCGCAGGACGTCGATGCGGCCGTGCAGGCAGCGAAGGCCGCGTTTCCGGCCTGGTCGCAGACGCCGCCGCTCAAGCGCGCGCGCGTGCTGTTCAAGCTGCGCGAGATCATCGAGCAGCGCGCCGACGAACTCGCCGCGGCCATCACCGCCGAACACGGCAAGACGCACAGCGACGCGCTCGGCGAAGTGCAGCGCGGCATCGAAGTCGTCGAGTTCGCCTGCGGCATCCCGCAGCTGCTCAAGGGCGAGGTCACCGAAAACGTCGGCAGCGCCGTCGACTCGCACAGCCTGCGTCAGCCGCTCGGCGTCGTCGCCGGCATCACGCCGTTCAACTTTCCGGCGATGGTTCCCTTGTGGATGTTTCCGATCGCGATAGCCTGCGGCAACTGCTTCGTGCTCAAGCCGTCCGAGCGCGATCCGTCGCCGTCGCTGCTGCTCGCCGACTGGCTCGCCGAAGCGGGCCTGCCCGCGGGCGTGTTCAACATCGTGCAGGGCGACAAGGTCGCCGTCGACGCGATCCTCGCGCATCCGGACATTGCCGCCGTGAGCTTCGTCGGTTCGA
>CAMLLF010000598.1 GCA_946480705.1 uncultured Lysobacteraceae bacterium
CGTGCCGCGATCGATT
The DNA here is from genome assembly GCA_946480705.1 of uncultured Lysobacteraceae bacterium. The sequence continues at coordinate 17 of CAMLLF010000598.1, forward strand.
CATACAGGCACGCCCCCAGGCCGAACACGTCGGCGGCAGATTCGGCCCACTTAGCTTTTCGCAGCTGCTCGGGCGCGCAGTAGTTCGGCGTGCCGAGGAAGGTGCCGGGCTGGGTGTGTCCGGGCGTTGCGCGCCGCGCCGGCCGCGCGATGCCGAAGTCCATGAGCTTGGCGTTGCCGTTCGCTTCGAGGATCAGGTTCTCGGGCTTGATGTCCCGGTGCAGCACGCCGACCTCGTGGGCGGCCGCGAGACCCGCGGCGAGCTGGCGCGCGATGCGCAGGCCGGCCGAATACGGCACGCGCTTGGCCTCGCGCAGCAGATAGCGCAGCGTCATGCCGCGCACGTATTCCATCGAGATGTACGGCAGGCCGTTGACCTCGCCGAAATCGAAGGTGCGCAGCACGTTCGGATGCGTGATGCGCCGCGCGAGCTTGATCTCGCTCTTGAGCCGGTCGAGCTGCTCGGCGTCGAGCAGCGCGCCGGGCTTGAGCATCTTGAGCGCGACCACGTCGTCGAGTTCGAGATCGTGCGCCTTGTAGACGACGCCCATGCCGCCGGCGCCGAGGATCGACAGCACGCGGTAGCGGCCGCCCAGCGTCGAGCCCGGCGGCAGTTCGCCGCTGTCGCGCACAGCGCGCGGGACCGGTGCGGGCGTCGTGCGCGGCGACGTGGCTGCGGCACCGCGCGGCACGGTCGCGTTGTTCTCGAAGTCCGGCGCGGCCGCAGCCGGTGCCGGCACGCGGCTCAGCAGGTCGCTCGTCGGCGCGTAGTACTGCTTGCTGCTGAAACCGCCGGTCGCCACGGCCACGGCATCGGCGCCGTATTCGCTGCGCAGCGTTTCGCCGCTGCTGCGGCCGGCCAGTGCCTGGCCCGGCGCCGCATCGCAGAGCAGCCGGTCGATCTGCACCTGCACCGCGCCGATCAGGCGCGAATCGCCGCCCGCATCGGCGAGTACGACCGGACCGTCGGCGAGCGCCGCGGCCGGCGGCGGTGTCGTCGCGAGTTCGCCGCGCAGCACACCGAGCGCATCGGCGAGCCGGCGCGGACCGCTGAAGGCCAGCGTCCAGCGCGCGCCGGGACCGCGCAGGCACAGCGCGCCCGACTGCGCCGCGAGCGCGGACAGCCGTGCGTGCATGTCGGCATTGCCGTCGACGACCTGATCCGGCGGCGTCTGCGCCGGCAGGGTCAGCAGATGGCGGTATTCGAGCCCGAGCAGCACCGCGGCTTCGCGCCGCGCCGGCAGGACCGGCGTCATCGGCTGCGTGTGCACGGTAACGCCCGAGCCCTCCTGGCCGGGCTCGGGCAGGAAGCGCGCGAGGTTGCCGACGTAGCCTTCCATGTCGCTCTTTTCGCGCAGGTCGGAGAGCAGCGAGTCGAACGCGCGGGAGAGCCGCGCGAGTTCGTCGCCGCCCTGCGTACCGAGCCGCGTCTGGAAGTTTCCGGCGGCGGCCTGCTCGGCCGCGGCGGCCATCGCCGACACCGGCCGCAGGATGCCCTTGGAGATCAGGTACGACAGCGGCAGCGCGAGCAGCATCGTGATGAGACCGCCGAGCACGACGCTGTTGAGGATCGCGCGATAGCTCGCGACGACCTGCTGCGAGGAGGCGAGCACCATGACCTGGCCGAGATCGGCTGCGTCGGCGGCGGCGGTCGGCGACACGCGCGCGACCCAGTCCTGTCCGCCGAGATCCAGATGCGCGCCGTCGCCGCCGGCGCTCTTCGGCGGCACGCCGCCGATCGCGATGGATTCGCGCAGCGCATCGGCGATGGGCGCGTCGAGCGAGGTCGCGACCAGCGCCGGCTTGCCGCCGAGCGGCATCCAGAACGCGACTTCCGCGCCGCTGACCTGCGCGACCTTCTTCGCGAGCGCATCGTCGACGACCTGCGCCAGCAGCAGGAATCCGACGACGTTCTGGTCCTGCGCGAGCGGCACGATCGCGGCCTGATAGAGCTTGCCGTCCATGCGCCAGTAACCGCTGAGCGGACGCGCCTCGGCCAGCGCCGGCGCGACGAGCGGATCGGCCGCCAGCGATTCGGTGAAGGCTTCGGTCTGATCGGTGCGCGCGAGCACCTCGCCCTTGCCGTCGAGCAGGATGCCGAGCGTGAAGCCGATGTCCTTCTGCCGGTCACCGAGCAGATCGCGCATCGACATCGTGTCGGGCGCGGCGTCGCCGCCGAGGCCCGGAAGATTGCTCGCGCTGTTCGCGTCCGCGATGTATTTGACGAAGCTCGCATCGGAGGCGACGAGGCGCAGGCTCAGTTCCAGTTGTTCGAGCCGATGCTGTTCGAACTCGCGCTGCGCGGCTTCGCTCGTCGTCAGCGTCTTGCCGATCGCGCGGTCGGCGACGCGGTTGCCCTGCACGTAGGTCACGACGGTCGCCGCGCTGACCGCGAGCACGATCATCAGCGCCATCGCGAGAAAGAAGCGGATCGCGAGCGGCAGCGCGAAGCCGCGCTGACGCCGGTGCCTCTCAATAGCCGCCATCGCTGCTCCTGCCGTAGGGTTTGCCGAACTTGTTCATGTGCGGCGGGATTTTCTTCTGCGCGAGTTCGAGCGTGACCGAGACCGGGTCGGACTTGCCGGCGACGACCTCCGCATGCCACGGCGTCGCGCGGTCGAGCCAGATCACGAGATCGCCCTTCCCCGCCGGCAGGTCTTTCAGGCGGAACTTGCCCTGCGCGTCGGGACGAACGAAGAACGGCGTGTCGAGCACGAGGATGTGGCCGACCATCGAGTGATGCACGTTGCAGTACACGCGCACGTAGCCCGCATGGTCGAAACGCTGCGCCTTGCCCTCGCCCTGCCCGTACAGACCGATGTCGAAGCCATTGTCTTTCGAGGTCGAGAACGCGTTGTGGAGAATCGGGTCCTGGTTCGGAAAGCGGACCTCGCTGCCGACCGTGACCGGCAGGATGCGCGGCGAGAACTGCTTGCGCAGCGTGATCATCTCGACCGGCTGTTTCGCCGGCGCCACCGGCACGGGCGTCGTCGGGCGGAAATACACGACGGCCTCGGCGGCCTCCTCGGGACGGAGTTCCTTGCCGTCGAGCGTCAGCGTGACGCGGCCTTCAATCGTTGCGGCACTCGCGGCGCACGGCGCCAGCAGGATCGCCCACAGCAGCGTTCTCGGATGCACGTCAGCCCGTCCCTTGTCGTTTGCGCGTGTCGTTGGGCCGTCCCCGACGGCTGGCTTGAAAACAGCGCCTCCGCCGCAATCACCGCCGCATGCGGCACTGCGTCACGCCGACTGCGCGGCCTCGGGCATCATAGTGCAAAGCATCCGGGCCACAA
>CAMLLF010000599.1 GCA_946480705.1 uncultured Lysobacteraceae bacterium
GCCGGGCCCAGCGCTTCGTCGATGACCACTTCGATGCTGTCGTTGTCGGTATCGGTGCGCTGGCGCACGATCTTGCGCCGGTCGCTGTTGGCGAGATTGATCGCCGTCTGGCGCAGGAATCCGCCGATGCGGTTCGGATCGTGAATGCCGTTGTCGCGCATCCGCGCGATCACGACGATGAAGGTTTCCTGCGTGAGGTCGTGCACGCGATCCGGCTGCACGCGCGTCTGCAGCACGAGCGCGACGGCGCGCTGATGACGGCGCACGAAGGTCGTTTCCGCCTGCCGGTCGCCGCGGGCCACGCGCGCGGCCAGCACAGGATCTGGGCCGTTGGGCATGCGGGAGGGTCGCAGGCGTGGACTTCGGTCCGATCGTAACGAAACTGTGAAATGCTGCAAAGCTGTGCACCTGCGCGCAACAGCGCTCGCGACCGTCGGGTTGCGTGAGGGCGCCGCGTGCGGCAGCACGTGAAACGATGGCGTATGGCGTCGTCGGCATCGGTCCGGGTCCCGTGAAAACGGCCGTCGCCTCGCGCGATTCTCCCCCGGTAGTGCGGAATCGCCGGCGCGGTCGTTGCGTCACTGCCGCAGCTGCCGCGGGCCGCGTTCAGGTTTCGGTCAGCGACATGAAATGCAAAGCGGGCGCGGCCGTCACAGCCACTTCGCGCGGCGCAGCACGAGGAACAGCCCGCCGATGATCGCGATCGTCGCGACGATGAAATAGTGATAGCCGTTCTCGAGCTCGGGCATGTTCCTGAAGTTCATTCCGTACCAGCTCGCAAGCAGCGTCGGCGCGGCGAGCAGCGCGGCCCAGCCGGCGAGCCGCTTCACGACTTCGTTCTGCGCGACCGTCACGAGCGACATGTTGACGCTCATCGCCGCGGTCAGCATTTCGCGCATCGTGTCGGTCGCCTCGTTGATGCGCGCGGCATGGTCGGACACGTCGCGGAAGTACAGCCGCACGTCGTCCCTGATCAGCAGCGGATGGAAGCGCATGAGCTGATTCAGGATGTCCTGCAGCGGCGCGACCGCGAGCCGCAGCGTCACGAGTTCCTTTTTCAATTCGTACAGATTGCGGATCGTGTCGCGCTTGAAGGTGTCCTCGAAGATGTCCTTCTCGAGTTCCTGCAGCTCGCTGCGGAATTCGCGCACGATCGGCATGAAGTTGTCGACGATGAAGTCGAGCACGGCATAGAGGCCGTAGCTGGGCCCGAGCGCGAGCAGCTCCGGCGACTGCTCGCAGCTGCGCCGCGCCGGCTGGTAGGACAGCGATGCGCCGTGGCGCACCGTGACGAGGTAGTTGCGGCCGAGGAAGATGTGGGTCTCGCCGAATTCGATCTTGCCGGCGACGGCCTGGGCCGTGTGCACGACGAGGAACAGCGAATCGCCGTAGATCTCGATCTTCGGACGCTGGTGCGCCGCGTGCGCGTCCTCGATCGCGAGTTCGTGCAGGTCGAATTCCTCCTGCAGCCGTTCGAGCAGGCTTTCGTCGGGTTCGTGCAGACCGACCCAGACGAAGTTGTTCTTGTCCTTGAGCACCTCGCTGATCTCCGCGATCGTGATGTCGCGCAGGCGCTGCCCGGTTTCGGTCGAGTACGCCACGCAGTTGACGACCATCGCGTGCGGGTCGACGGACAGGAGCGGCGAGGAGGCGGGCGCAAGGTTCATGAGCGGCTCGGCTGGCGGGGCGCGGCAATCATCGCCGCAACGCCTTGGAGCCGCAAACCGGCGTTGCCGGTTCCCCATTCCCGACTCGCGCTTCGGCGGCGTCAGCCGCCGAAACCCTCCAGCACGATCTTGCCGCGTGCCGTGCCGCTTTCGATCAGCGCGTGCGCGCGGCGCAGGTTCGCCGCGGTGATCGCGCCGAAGTGCGCGCCGAGCGTCGTCTTCAGCGTGCCTGCGTCGACGAGGTCGGCGACGGCGTTCAGCAGGCGATGCTGCTCGATCTGGTCGGGCGTCTGGAACAGCGCGCGCGTGAACATCATCTCCCAGTGCAGCGACAGCGATTTGCGCTTGAGCTTCAGCACGTCGAGCGGCACGGCCGGATCGTCGATGAGGCCGAGGCGGCCCTGCGGCCGCAGCGCGGCGACGATCGCGTCGAAGTGACGGTCGGTCTGCGTCAGGCTCGCGACGTAGTCGACCTGTTCGATGCCGATGCGGCGCAGTTCCTCGTCGAGCGGCAGGCTGTGGTCGATCACGTCGTGCGCACCGAGCGATTCGACCCAGCCGCGCGTCTCGGCGCGCGAGGCCGTGCCGACGACGCGCAGTCCGGTCAGGCGGCGCGCGAGCTGCACGAGGATCGAGCCCACGCCGCCGGCCGCGCCGATCACGAGCAGCACGCCGTCGCCGTCGCGCGATACCTGCAGGCGGTCGAACAGCAATTCCCAGGCCGTGATCGCGGTCAGCGGCAGCGCCGCGGCCTGGGCGAACGCGAGCGTCGCGGGCAGGCGTCCGACGATGCGTTCGTCGACGAGCTGGCGTTCCGCGTTGGAGCCGGCGCGCGCGATCGATCCGGCGTACCAGACCCGGTCGCCCGGCTTGAACAGCGAGACCGCGCTGCCGACCGCGCGGACCGTGCCGGCCGCGTCGAAGCCGAGCACGCGCGGGCCGTCGGCCGGCGGCGCGTGCCGGCGCAGCTTCGTGTCGACGGGATTCACCGACACCGCCCGCACGTCGACGAGCAGGTCGTGCGGACCCGGCTCGGGTTCGGGCAGCTCGATGTCGACGAGCGCGTCGTCGCTGTCGATCGGGAGATTGGCGCGGTAGGCGATGGCTTTCATGGCGGTGCTCTGTCCTCGGGTGACGGGTTGCCGCGCATCCTGCGCGATTGACGATTGCCGAAAAACACGGCAGAAACCGAATCAGTTTCAACCATTGCTTGAAAATCGGGGCGCGGTCATGAAAGCGCTGGGCGAACTGGAGTTCTTCGTGCGGGCCGCCGACGGCGGCAGTTTCTCGGCCGCGGCGCGCAGCCTCGAACTGAGTCCGGCCGCCGCGAGCGCGGCGATCAAGCGGCTCGAGGCCGAACTGCAGACGCGGCTGTTCGTGCGCTCCACGCGCAGCCTGCGCCTGACGCCGGACGGCGAGCGCTTTCTCGCGCACTGCCGCGTCGCGCTGCAGGCCCTGAGCGAAGGAGAGCAGGCGCTGCGTGGCGACGCGCAGGCACTGCGCGGCAGCCTGCAGCTGTCGCTGCCGTCGGATCTCGGCCGCGGGCTCGTGCTCGGCTGGCTCGACGAATTCCTGCTGCAGCACCCCGCGCTGCGGCTGCGCGTGCAGGTCACCGACCGGCTCGCCGACGCGGTGC
>CAMLLF010000600.1 GCA_946480705.1 uncultured Lysobacteraceae bacterium
AATTTCATAGGCGGGGGATCGGGACGGCGGATCGGGAACTCAAGGTAGCAGGCCGGCGATGCGTAAGGACCTGCGCAAAACAAAAGCCCCGCCGAAGCGGGGCCTCTGCTGTATCGGTAGCGCGCGGATCAGGCCGGAATGACGCTGACCGTGCGGCGGTTCTTCGGACCCTTGACTGCGAACTCGACCTTGCCGTCGATGAGCGCGAAGATCGTGTGGTCGCGACCGAGGCCGACGCCGACGCCCGGATGGAACTGGGTGCCGCGCTGACGAATGATGATGTTGCCGGCGTTGATGGCTTCGCCGCCGTAGACCTTGACGCCGAGATACTTCGGATTCGAATCGCGGCCGTTACGGGTTGAGCCTACGCCCTTCTTTGATGCCATGACTGCTGCTCCTCAGATTCAGCCGGCGCTGATGCCGGTGATCTCGACTTCGGTGAAATGCTGACGGTGGCCGGTTTCCTTGCGGAAATGCTTGCGGCGACGGAACTTGACGATGCGGATCTTGTCGGCGCGACCGTGCTTCTTCACGGTGGCGGTGACCGTCGCGCCGCTGATCAGCGGGGCGCCGACATTGACCGATTCGCCTTCGCCGACGAGCAGGACCTGGTCGAACGTGAAGGTCGAGTCGACGTCGGCCTTGAGCAGCTCGACGCGGAGGGTCTCGCCCTTCATCACGCGGTACTGCTTACCGCCGGTGACGATGACTGCGTACATTGGGAATTCCTCTGTAGTTATTCTGCTGTTGCCAGGCCCGCTCGGGCCCGTCCCTTTTTGGGGCGCGCGAGGATAACGGCTTCGCCGCCGCTGGTCAATTCCTGATCAGCGGGAGCTCGGGAATGGGGAATCGTCAGATCGGAGCGAGGTCAGCCGTTCACCGCTGCGCGCCCGATTGCCCACGCGATTCGCAGGAATCAAACAGGACGGTTTCTGTCCGCATTCAGGTTTATAGGTCCAGGTCTGTCCTGATTGGATTCTATCGTGCCGCCCACATCTGTCACGCGCCGCCGTCCCGCGTCGGCGCATAATCCTTCGCTTACTCCGATGCCCAGCCTACACATGGATACGATCCGCATCCGCGGCGCGCGTACGCACAATCTCAAGAACATCGACCTCGACCTGCCGCGCGACAGCCTGATCGTGATCACGGGGCTGTCCGGTTCGGGCAAGTCGTCGCTCGCGTTCGACACGATCTACGCCGAAGGCCAGCGCCGCTATGTCGAATCGCTGTCGGCCTATGCGCGGCAGTTCCTCTCCGTCATGGAAAAGCCCGATGTCGACCACATCGAAGGGCTGTCGCCGGCCATCTCGATCGAGCAGAAATCCACCTCGCACAACCCGCGCTCGACCGTCGGCACGATCACCGAAATCTACGACTACCTGCGTCTGCTGTTTGCGCGCGTCGGCGTGCCGCGCTGCCCCGATCACGGCACGCCGCTCGAAGCGCAGACCGTCAGCCAGATGGTCGATGCGACGCTCGCGCTGAATCCCGATCACCGCTACATGCTGCTCGCGCCCGTCGTGCGCGAGCGCAAGGGCGAGCACGTACAGGTATTCGAACAGTTGCGCGCGCAGGGTTTCGTGCGTGCCCGCGTCAACGGCACGGTCCACGAACTCGACGCCGTGCCGCCGCTCGCGCTGCGCCAGAAGCACACGATCGAAGTCGTCGTCGACCGCTTCCGGCCGAAGGCCGACCTCAAGCAGCGCCTCGCCGAATCGTTCGAGACCGCGCTGCGGCTCGGCGACGGCCTCGTGCTCGTCGCCGATCTCGACGCGCCCGACGCGCCGGAGCTCCTGTACTCCTCGCGCTATTCCTGCCCGATCTGCGACTACTCGCTGCCGGAACTCGAACCGCGCCTGTTTTCCTTCAACTCGCCGATCGGCGCCTGCACGAGCTGCGACGGCCTCGGCGTCAGCCAGTTCTTCGATCCGGCGCGCATCGTCGTGCATCCCGAGCACAGCCTCGCCGCGGGCGCGGTGCGCGGCTGGGACCGGCGCAATGCGTACTATTTCCAATTGATACTCTCGCTCGCCAAGCACTACGGCTTCGACATCGACACGCCCTGGGAAAAGCTGTCGAAGGCGAACCAGAACGCGGTGCTCTACGGCTCGGGCGAAGACGTCATTTCGTTCCGCTATCTGACCGAAGGCGGCGGCAACGTCACGCGCAAGCACCGCTTCGAAGGCATCGTCAACAACCTCGAACGGCGCTACAAGGAAACCGAATCGCCGGCCGTGCGCGAGGAACTCGCGAAGTTCATCAGCGCGCGTCCCTGCCCGGTCTGCGAAGGCCAGCGCCTGAACCGCTCGGCACGCAACGTGTTCGTCGCCGATCGCAACCTGCCGGCGCTGACCGCGCTGCCGATCGATGCCTCGCTCGAGTTCTTCCAGTCGCTGACCCTGGCCGGCTGGCGCGGCGAGATCGCCGCGAAGATCGTCAAGGAAATCCGAGAGCGCCTGCGCTTCCTCGTCGACGTCGGCCTCGACTATCTCACGCTGGACCGGCAGGCCGACTCGCTGTCGGGCGGCGAGGCGCAGCGCATCCGCCTCGCGAGCCAGATCGGCGCCGGCCTCGTCGGCGTGATGTACGTGCTCGACGAACCGTCGATCGGACTGCACCAGCGCGACAACGAGCGCCTGCTCGCGACGCTGACGCGCCTGCGCGATCTCGGCAATACCGTCATCGTCGTCGAGCACGACGAAGATGCGATCCGTCTCGCCGATTACGTGCTCGACATCGGTCCGGGTGCCGGCGTGCACGGCGGCGAGATCGTCGCCCAGGGCACGCTCAAGGACGTGCTCAAGAGCCCGCGCTCGATCACGGGCCAGTATCTGTCGGGCAAGCGCCGCATCGCGGTGCCGAAGAAGCGCCGCGCGCCGGATCCCAAGCGCATGCTGCGCATCCTCGGCGCGAGCGGGAACAATCTGAAGAATGTCGATCTCGAGATTCCGGCGGGCCTGTTCACCTGCATCACCGGCGTGTCCGGTTCGGGCAAATCGACGCTGATCAACGACACGCTGTTCCGCCTGACCGCGGCCGAACTCAACGGCGCGAGCGAGAAGCCCGCACCGTACAAGAAGGTCCAGGGACTCGATCTGTTCGACAAGGTCGTCGACATCGACCAGTCGCCGATCGGCCGCACGCCGCGCTCGAACCCGGCGACCTACACCGGCCTGTTCACGCCGCTGCGCGAGCTGTACGCGCAGGTTCCCGAGGCGCGCGCGCGCGGCTATTCGCCGGGGCGCTTCAGCTTCAACGTGCGTGGTGGCCGCTGCGAGGCGTGCCAGGGCGACGGC
>CAMLLF010000601.1 GCA_946480705.1 uncultured Lysobacteraceae bacterium
GACGCCATCCCCACAAAGCGACGCCATCCCCACAAAGCGACGCCATCCCCACGTAGCGTCGCCAGACCCGACATGGCGCAATGCCCTTCGGTTATTGCGCCCTACGTTTCCATGCGACGCTTGACCCTGCCCCAGGGACAGACTCGAGACTGGCCTGGATGTCGAAAACCGGAATCCACTACCTGCGCATCGGCGATCTCGCTCGCCGCAGCGGCGTCAGCGCGAAGGCGCTGCGGCTCTATGAATCGCGCGGTCTCTTGAAGCCGGCCGCGCATTCGGCAGCGGGCTACCGTCTCTACGACGCCGCGGCGCTCGTGCGTCTGAACCAGATCGTGCTGCTCAAACGCGCAGGCTTCCGCCTCGCCGAGATCGGCCGTCTGCTCGCGCGCGATCCGCAGGCGGCGACGCAGCTGCTGCGTGCGCGCATCGCTACGCTCGAACGCGAATGCGCCGAGCGGGCGCAGGTGCTGGGTGTCTTGCGCGGCCTCGCTGCGCGCGCGGTTTCGCCGTCGGAATTCCCACTCGATGAACTCGTGGAGACGATAGCGATGAGCACGCAATTGAACGTGGACTGGAGCGAACGCGAACGCGACGACTTCCGCCGCCGCGCCGAGCAGCTCGGCGAAACCGGAATGGCGGAAGCGCAGCGGCTATGGCCGGAACTGATCGCGCAGGTGCGCGCCGCGATGGATGCCGGCACGAGCGCCGACGCACCGGAAGTGCAGGAATACGCGCGGCGCTGGTACGCGCTCCTGCACGGCTTCACGGGCGGCGACGCCGAAGTCACGCGCAAGCTCGGCCAGGCCTGGCAGTCGCAGCCCGCGGCCATGGCGGCACACGGACTCGATCCGGCGCTGTTTGCCTATGTCGGCACCGCGATGAAGGCGGCGGGATTGGCGTTGCCAGGGCTGCCGTAGGTTGGGTCGAGCGCAGCGAAGCCCAAGATCGAGGTGTTCCGGCGCGGCGTTCGTCAGGCGGAAGCGTTCTCGCCGGTGCCCTTTTCGCGATGCCGTCGCGACGAGCTGCTCCGGCACGGCTTCTTCGCGGCAGAACCACCGCGATGCTGGGCTTCGCCTGCGGCTCGACCCCACCTGCGTTTCGCGATCACCCGCAAACCCGATTGCGCCCGCCGCGCTTGGCCTCGTACAGCCGCGTATCGGCTTGCGACACGAGGCGTTCGTGATGCGTTTCCTCGCCGCGCGTGGCGAGGCCGACGCTGACGGTGATCGTGAGGCCGGGCGCGAACGCCGAGCAGTCGGTGCTTTCCACCGCGATGCGCAGGCGCTCGGCGAGCGTCCGCGCCTGCTCCACGGTCGTGTCGGCGAACAGCAGCGCGAATTCCTCGCCGCCGTAGCGCGCGATGCGGTCTTCCGCGCGCAGCTGCGCGCGCATGGTATCGGCGACGAGGCGCAGCGCGGCGTCGCCGGCGGCGTGCGAGTACTTGTCGTTGATGCGCTTGAAGTGATCGATGTCGACGAGCGCGAGGGTCAGCGGACGCGATTCGCGCACGGCGTGCTCGAATTCGACGGCGAGCTGTTCGTCGAACCAGCGGCGGTTTGCGAGTCCGGTCAGGCTGTCCTCGCGCGCCTGCCGCTCGAACGCGTCGGCGTGTTCGCGCAGGCGCACGAGCAGCGCGCTCTTTTCCGCATCGGCCGCGGTCAGCCGTTCGGTCTGCGCGCGCAGGTCCTGGGTGCGCTGGTCGATGAGTTCGCGCAGGCGGCGCTCGTTGCGATGCAATTGGCGCACGCGCGCGGCATAAACCAGATACAGCACGGCGATGCCGGCCAGCGCCGTCGCGGCCCAGAAGCTGCTGCGCTGCCAGAGCCGCGGCGCGACGTACAGGTCGACGACCGCTTCCTCGCCGTTCCAGTCGCCGCCGGCGTTGGCCGCGGAGACGCGGAAGCGGTAGTCGCCGGGTGCGAGGTTCGTGAATTGTGCAAAACGCTGCGTACCGCGCTCGACCCAGTCGGGATCGAAACCGTCGAGCCGGTAGCGGTAGCGTATTTTCTGCGGCATCAGATAGCTGAGCCCGGCGAAATGCAGTTCGATCTTGCGCGTGCCGGGCGCGAGGTGCAGGCCGTCTTTCAGCGTCACGGCGCGGTCGTCAACGCGGACCTCCTCGACGACGACCGGCGGCGCGGAGCGTGCGAAGCGCGGCAGCCGCGGCGGATCGACGCTGGAAAGGCCCATCGCGGTCGCGACCCAGATGCGTCCGTCGGTGCTGCGCCAGGCGGCCGGCCCCGAGCCGCCGTTGCACTGCGCGCTCGCCATGCCGTCGGCTTCGCCGTAGACGTCGACGGCGAGTTGCGAGACGCGGCCGTCGGCGACCGCGTCGGCGTCGCCGCGCGCAATGCGCAGCACGCCGCGGTTCGTCGTGAGCCAGAAGCGGTTCTCCTGATCGGCGACGACCTGGAACACGGTGTCGACCGGCAGGCCGTGGCGACGCGCGACCGCGGTATAGCGATCGCCGCGCGCGCGGACGAGGCCGCGGTCGGTCGCCATCCAGATCGTGCCGTCGGCGTCCTCGTGGAAGCCGAACACGTCCTCGATGCCGTCGAGCGCCGACAGGTCCACGCTGCGGATCTCGTCGCCCCTCGCGACGGCGGCGCCGTTGGCCGTGCCGATCCACAGGCGGCCGTCGGCCGCGGCGTGCAGCGCGATGATGAACTCGCGCGGCAGGCCGTCGGCCAGCGTGAAGCTGCGCCACGCGCCGTCGCGCAGCCGCGACAGTCCGCGCGCCGTGCCGACCCAGACCGCGCCGTCGCGCGCGGTCGCGATCGCGCGGACCTGATTGCCGGCCAGGCCGTCGGACGCGCTGAATCGTTGCAGCGGCTGCCGCGGCCGCCAGTGCACGAGCCCGTTGGCATAGGTTCCGACCCAGAGTCCGTCGGCACCGTCGCCGGCAAGGCTCAGCACCGAGTCGCCGAACACGTCGGCGGCCGCCTCCATCGCCTCGAAGTGTTGCCCGTTCCAGCGCGACAGTCCGCGGCTCGTGCCGGCCCAGAGCGTGCCGTCGGCGGTCTGCAGCACGCTGCGCACATAGTTGTCGGCGAGGCCGTGTTCGGTCGTATAGCTGACGAACGGTGCATCGCGCAGACGCAGCAGCCCGCCGTTCGTACCGACCCAGATGCTGCCTTCGCGATCCTCGAACAGCGCCGACACGCGGTTGTTCGGCAGACCGACCTCGCTGCTCAGCGCTTCGACGCGGCCGTCGCGCAGGCGCAGCACGCCATGGTTGACCGTGCCGATCCACAGATGCCCGGCGCGATCCACGAGCAGGCGCTGCACGGCGTCGACCG
>CAMLLF010000602.1 GCA_946480705.1 uncultured Lysobacteraceae bacterium
CGCCGATACCGATGCCGCGGTCACCTACGCGGCGCTCTATCTGGCCGACGGTGCCGAAGCGGTGCTCGGCAACAACGTTTCCGCGGGCCGCGGCGTGCTGTCGGACATGTCGCCGGTGATCATCACGCAGGCGAACATGGTGCCGAACATGGCCGAAGGCACCGGCGCGACGAATCTGAGTTTCGTGATCGCCGACGATTCGACCGAAGCCGGCCACGCGCTGCTGAACGCCGCGGTCGCGATCGACTTCAACGGCAATCTCGTGCCCGCGACGAACGTGGGCTGCTCGCAGCTCGAAACGCCGCTGCCGGGCGAAGCCGTCAGGCGTACTTGCAGGTTCGACATACCCGCGTTCGATCCCGACTTCGCGACCGACGCCAACCCTTCGACGCCCGGCACGTATGCGCCGGGCGTTCATGCATCGGTGCTGATCACGGCGACCGACAGCCGCGGCCAGGAATCGACGCGCAGCGTGCCGTTCCATGTCGTGGCCTCGGAGAACGACGCGCCGTCGTTCCGTCTGACCGCGCTCGCCGTCGAAGACCCGGACAAGGTGCCGACGCTGGTCTGCTCGCTCGCCGGCGAAGGCTTCTCCGACCAGTGCCTCGGCGACATCGTGAACTTCATGACGGACCTCAAGGGCGGCCCGGCACGCGCCTACGACGAGAACGCGACGCAGTGGACCTTCTTCGCCGGCGTCGGCAGCGACAACAAGCTGAGCTGCACGGGCACCTCGCCGTCGATCTTCGCGACGCAGATTCCGGGCGGCCTGCAGAGCCCGAAGATCCTCATCAGCGGCACGACGGTCACGCTCGACTATGTGCTGAACGGCACGCAGACCGGTACGGCCGACTGCAACATCGTGCTCGGCGACGCGGGCTATCCCGCGGGTCACAGCTACAACCAGACGGTCCGGCAGTTCCGCATCCGCGTCACGCCGTAAAGAAATTCCTTTTTGCGCAAAAAACCCCGGCATCGTCCGGGGTTTTTTCGTTATGGCGAAACCGGTCCCGACGGCAGCGGCGGCTTCGCTACAATCGCCCCGGTGAAGCGCGACCTCGCCAGCACCAGCCTCGAACAATGGATGGACGCCCGCCGCCGGCTCGTGCCGTTCTCGGCGGAGCTGGCCGCCGCGTGCGCGCGGCTCGACGCCGTGGCTGCGGAACTTCCCGACGGCGACCCTCGCTTCGCCGATCTCGCCGCGACGCTGCAACTGCTCGGCGATCTCGGCCTCGACGACGAGACGCTGGCCGCGACGATCCTCTACGAACTCGACCGCTCCGCCGACGACCCGGGGGCGGCCGCGTTGCCGCCGCGCAGCGCCGGCCTGCAATTGCTCGTCGACGGGCAGGCTGCCGCCGAAAAGGTCTGGGCGCTGCATGCCGCGCGCGGCGCGCACACGCGCGCCGAAGGCCTGCGCCGCCTGCTGCTCGCGATCGTGCGCGATCTGCGCGTCGTGTTCATCCTGCTCGCGCGGCAGCTCGCGCGGCTGCGCGCGGCGGACAGGCTCGATGACGCCCAGCGGCGCGCGCTCGCGCAGGTCACGGCCGACATCCATGCGCCGCTCGCGAATCGCCTGGGCATCTGGCAGCTCAAGTGGGAACTCGAGGACCTCGCGTTCCGCCTGTCGCAGCCGGAGACCTACAAGCGCATCGCGAAGCTGCTCGACGAGCGCCGCGTCGATCGCGAAACCTATATTGCGACCGCGCTTTCGCAGCTGCGCACGGCGCTCGCCGATGCCGGCATCGCGGCCGATGTCGCCGGACGGCCCAAGCACATCTATTCGATCTGGAAAAAGATGCAGCGCAAGGACGGCGATTTCGGCGCGCTCTACGACATTCGCGCGGTCCGTCTGCTCGTGCGCGACTTGCCGGCCTGCTATGCGGCACTCGGCGTCGTGCATTCGCTGTGGCCCTACGTGCCCGGCGAGTTCGACGACTACATCGCGCGTCCCAAGGGCAATCACTATCAGTCGCTGCACACCGCCGTCGTCGGGCCCGAGGGCAAGACGCTCGAAGTGCAGATCCGCACGCACGACATGCACGCGCACGCCGAACTCGGCGTCGCGGCGCACTGGCGCTACAAGGAAGGCGGAGGCGGCGACGCGAGCTTCGAGCGCAAGGTCGCCTGGATGCGCCAGTTGCTCGAAACCAAGGAAGACGGCGACGACGACGCTGCGCTGCTCGCGGGGCTGCGCACCGACCTGCATGAAGACCGCGTCTACCTGCTGACGCCGCGCGGCGAGGTCATGGACCTGCCGCGCGGCGCGACGGTGCTCGACTTCGCCTATCACGTACATACCGACGTCGGCCATCGTTGCCGCGGCGCCAAGGTCAACGGACGCATCGTGCCGTTGACGTTCCAGCCGGTCAGCGGCGACCGCATCGAAATCCTGACCGCGAAGGAGCGCGCGCCGCGCCGCGACTGGCTCAGCGCGCAGCACGGATTCCTGAGCACGCATCGCGCGCTCGAAAAAGTGCGCACGTGGTTCAAGCGCGTCGACCTGACCGCGAACCTGAGCGCCGGACGCGCGATTCTCGACAAGGAACTCAAGCGGCTCGCGCTCAGCAATGTCGAACTCGATTCGCTGCCGCCGCGCTTCAACCAGCGCCACCTCGACGATTTCCTCGTCGCGCTCGCGCTCGGCGACATCAGCGCGGCGCAGGTCGCGCGCGCGCTGCACGAGATGGTCGCGCCGCCGAAGCCCGCACCGGCCCCGGCGCTGCGGCCGCCCAAGCCCGGCACCAAGGACGCGCTGACCATCGACGGCGTCGGCAACCTGCTGACCCAGCTCGCGCGCTGCTGCCAGCCGCTGCCCGGCGATGCGGTCATGGGCTTCATCACGCGCGGCCGCGGCGTCAGCGTGCATCGCGCCGACTGCGCCAGCCTCGCGCGCCTGCGCGTGCGCGATCCGAGCCGCGTGATCGAGGTCGAATGGGGCAACCGCCGCGAGCAGGCCTACGAAGTCGACGTGCTCGTGAAAGGCTATGACCGTAAGTGGCTGCACAAGGACATCACCAACGTGATCGCGTCGGCCAACGCGCACCTGCTCGCGGTCAACACGCGCGTCGATCCGGTGTCGGGCCTCGCGACGATGAACTTCGCACTGCGCGTGACCGACTACGGCCAGCTGTCGAGCCTGCTCGGCAAGCTCGCGGCCGTGCCGAACGTGATCGAGGCGAGAAGGCTCGCCTAGCGAAGAATCAGGCGCGAGCGGACAGAAACGAGAGAGGTGATCCGACGGTGAGGCGCGGCTGTCCAGTTCCTGGCCATTGCCTCCAGTTGCCTGCT
>CAMLLF010000603.1 GCA_946480705.1 uncultured Lysobacteraceae bacterium
AGCTCGAGGGCGACCAGCGCGAGGATGGCTTCACCGTGCGCATTCCGGGCCGGCATCATCCGATCGTGCTTGCGACCGAGGCCGGGCAGGCCGCGCTCGCGCCGGGCAACGAACTCGAAGTCGAGATCCTGCGCCTGCTGATGCGCCAGTCCGGCCACGTCAGCAACGAAAGCGCGCTGTCGGGTCCCGGGCTCGTGCAGCTCTACACCGCGCTGTGCACGATACGTCGCGTGCAGCCGACGCTGCGCGTGCCCGCGGCGATCACCGAGGCGGCGCTGAGCGCGCACGACGCGCTCGCGACCGAGGCGCTGAACCTGTTCTGCGCGTGGCTCGGCAGCGTCGTCGGCGATCTCGCGCTGAGCTGCGGCGCGCGCGGCGGCGTGCATCTTGCCGGCGGCATCCTGCCGCACATCCGCCAGTTCCTGCTGCATTCGAATTTCAGTGCGCGCTTTCTCGCCAAGGGCGTCATGCGTCCGGTGCTGGATCGCATTCCGGTCAGCCTCATCGACCACGGCCAGCTCGGCGTGATCGGCGCGGCCTGCTGGCTGCTCGATGCGCGCGAAGAAAGCGGTTGAAGATGAAAAGCAAGTTCGGCGCTCCGCGCGGGGCGTCACCTTATGGACGTTGGCGAGACAGGACGCGTAGGCACAAACGTACTCACCGAGGCCCGTAAGGCGAGGTTGCGCGCGCAGCCGGCACCAGGCGGCAAACAACACACGGTAGGGAAGGGGAACACCTCATGATCATTCGCAGAAATCTGCTCGCCCTGAGCATCGTCACCGCACTGAGCTTCTACGGCGTCGCGCACGCGGAAACCGCGGCCGATCCGAAGGACACGCAGGAACTCGAGGAAGTCGTCGTCAAGGGCATCCGCCAGAGTCTCAAGGCGTCGCTCGACACCAAGCGCGAATCCGAAGCCGTCGTCGAGTCGATCACGGCCGAAGACATCGGCAAGTTCCCCAACACCAACGTCGCCGAAGCGATGGCGCAGATTCCCGGCGTCACGATCGACCGCCGCTTCGGCCAGGGCGAGCGCGTCAGCATCGACGGCACCGATCCGTCGCTGAACCTGTCCTTCATCGACGGTCATCCGGTCGCCCAGTCGATCTGGCTCTACGGCGAGCAGCCCAACCGCGGCTTCGACTTCACGCTGATCGCGCCGGAAATCCTCGGCCGCCTCGAAGTGTACAAGTCGCCCGAAGCGCGCCTGCCCGAAGGCTCGATCGGCGGCACCATCCTCATGCACACGCGCAAGCCGCTCGATCTCGAAACGAACACGCTCAGCGGTTCGGTCGGCTACAGCTACAGCGACCAGGCGTCCAAGGGCAAGCCGAACGCGTCGATCCTCTACAGCGTCAAGAACGACGCCGAGACCTTCGGTCTCGCGGTCGCCGCGCAGCACTACGAGGAACAGGTCGACCGCCAGGGCATCGAGATCTTCGGCTACGTGCCGGCCTCGACGTTCGCGAACGCGACCGGCGTTTCCGCCGACACGATGGTGCCCAACTCGGTCAATGCCGCGTGGTTCCAGCAGACGCGCAAGCGCAACAGCGCCGTCGTCAACCTCGAAATGAAGCCGAACGACAACTTCGAGGCGACGCTCAGTGGCATGTATATCCGTGAAAACTTCAACAACTACAACCAGTCGATGTACAGCTTCACGACGTGGCTGCCGTCGACGGTCGCCGCGGTGGACCGTCTCGGCGACGTGCGCGGCGGCGTCGCGCAGTCGGGTCATTCCTCGGCCAACGGCGGCGCGGTGATCTACGACAACCAGGCGCGCGAATCGGAGGTCACGACCAAGGGTCTCGACCTCAACATGAAGTACCGCGGCGAGGGCTGGGACCTCGGCGGCCAGATCGGCCGCTCGAAGTCGGAGAACCCGAACATCACGCAGTGGTTCATCGAACCGGTCTATTTCGGCGGTTTCAGCTGGGATACGCGCCGCGGCATCACCTTCGACGACTCGGCCGCCGCGCGCAATCCGGCGAACTGGAAAGATGCCGGCTGGATGGGCAATCGCGGCATCTTCTCCTCGGAAGGCGAAGACACCTACGGCCAGATCGACTTCAGCAAGAACTTCGACAGCGTCTTCCACACGCTGCAGGTCGGCTACCGCCACAACAAGCACGAGGAAGCCTACGGGCTCGCCGTCTACGGCGGCGTGCGCCTGGGCTCGCTCGCCGACGTCGGCACGCGCGGCTATACCGACACGATGGGCGCGTTCAACGGCTTCTCCTACGACCACGGCCATCACGTCTACGTCGGCCGCGACAACGTGATCAACTGGGTGCGCGGCTCGCCGATCAACTACGGCGCGCCCGATCCGGGTTCGACGATCAACAACACCTGGGCGCTCGAACAGAACACCGACGCGTTCTACGCGCAGCTCAACTTCCAGACCGAAGGCAAGTTCCACGGCAACTTCGGCGTGCGCTACATCGACACCGAAACCAATGCCTCGGGCTACAACCCCGGCGGCAATGCCCCGGTGCTGCCGGCGCCGGCCGCGTGGTGGCAGACCAAGACCAGCCAGTACGACAAGCCGCTGCCGTCGTTCAACCTGATCTACGACGCCACCGACGACGTCGTGCTGCGTTTCTCCGGCGCGAAGGTCATCGCCTGGGCGCCGTACAACCAGATGGTGAACAACACCTTCCTCAACGACGCGACCCTGACCGGCGCCGGCGGCAACGCCGACCTCGCGCCGTACGAGTCGACGAACTTCAACATCTCGGCCGAGTGGTACTTCGCCGAATCCTCGGTGCTCGCCGCGTCGATCTTCTACAAGGACGTCTCGAACTACATCGACCGCGTCGCGCGCATCGAACGCCAGTACAACTCGATCCGCGACAACAACCCGGACCAGTGGGGCACGCTCGTCGGCTTCAACGGCTGCACCGCCGACGGCTTCTGCGACTACAGCATCAGCCGTCCGTACAACGCCGGCAGCGCGAAGGTGAAGGGCTTCAACCTGAACTACCAGCAGCCGTTCGGCGAGACCGGCTTCGGCATCGCGGCGAACTACACGCACGCGCTCGGCCGCACCGACGCGGGCAACCCAATGCCGTACCAGTCGAAGAACTCGCTGACGATCAGCCCGTACTACGAGAAGGGACCGTTCAGCGCCCGCCTGAACTACAACTTCCGCAGCAAGTACCTCGCGGGCGGCTACGTCGCCGGCGCGGCGCCGGCCTCGGTCGACGACTACACCGAAGTCGGCGCGAGCATCGGCTACAACTTCACCGAGAACCTCGGTGTCACGTTCGACGCGTCCAACCTGACCG
>CAMLLF010000604.1 GCA_946480705.1 uncultured Lysobacteraceae bacterium
GCTGCCGCTCGCATTCGGACAGACCGCGCCGTTCGCGGCCGAGCAGGTCCACGTGAATGGCGTCGTGAGTCCCGCCGGTATCGGGTCGCTGACGACGCTGCCGTCCGCCGGCACGACGCCGGCGTTGCCGACGGTGATCGCATAGACGACGGTTCCGCCCGGCGTCAGCACGGCCGACGACGTCGTCTTCTGCAGATCGAGCACGGGAACCGGCGGCGTCGACACGCTCGCCGCGCAGGGCGGCTGCGTGTTGCTCGGCGAACAGGTGCCCTGGTTCGGCGGCGTCGCGCGCGCCGTGTTCGTGATCGACGCCGGCGGATTTGCCGACGTGACCGCGGTGACGGCATAGGTCAGCGAGCCGCCCGCCGGGAAGACGAGCGCGGTCTCGCCGATGCCGCCGCTGCCGCTCGCATGCGGGCAGGCGGCGCCGCCGCTCGCCGCGCAGGTCCACGCGAACGACGTGATGCCGGCAGGCACCGGATCGTTGACGAGCGTGCCGGCGGCGCTGGATGTCCCCGTATTGGTGACGGCGATCTCGTAGGTGATCGTGCCGTTCGGCACGACAGCCGTCGCCGAGGACGTCTTCGTGATGCTGACGCTCGGCGGACGCGTCAGCGTGACGGCGCTCGTGCAGGGCGGCGCCGTGTTGTTCGGAAAGCAGGCGCCGTTGTTCGCCGGTGTTCCGCTCGCGGTGTTCGTGATCGACGCGGGCGGCGACGCGGACACGGTGGCGTGGATCGTATGAATGATCTCGCCGCCGGGCGGAAACGCGGCGGCGACCTGGTTGACCGCGCCGCTGCCGCTGGCCGTCGTGCACGTCGCGCCGCCGCTGCCGCTGCAGGTCCATGACGTGAAGGCGAGTCCGGCGGGAACCGCGTCGGCGATGGTCGTGCCGTCGGCGCCGCGGTCGCTGACGTTGCGCGCGAGGAGGGTGAAGACGACGTTCGCATTGGGTACGAGCACCGCTGTCGATGCCGTCTTCTGCAGGCTCATGATCGGCACCGGCGACAGCGCGGCGGCCGCCGTGCACGGCGGCGCGCTGTTGGCCGGCGCGCAGACGCCGCCGGGCGGCGGTGTCGCGCGTGCGGTGTTCGTCACGAGCGTCGGCGCCGCCGGACTCACGACGGTCGCTGCAATGGCAAAGGTCACGCTGCCGCCGGCCGGAAGCGTCGCGATCGTCTCGGCGATCTCGCCGCTGCCGCTCGCGTTCGGGCAGGCCGCGCCGCCGGCCGCGGTGCAGGTCCAGGTGAACGGCGTCGTCAGCCCGGCCGGGATCGCGTCGCTGACGGTGGTGCCGTTCGCGGCGACATTGCCGGCGTTCGTGACGACGACCGTGTAATCGACCGTGCCGCCCGGCACGAGGCTGGCGGTACTTGTGGTTTTGTTAACACGTATCTTCGGCGCCGCCGGCAGCGCGACGCTGTCGGCGCAGGGATCGGCGTTGCCGTTCTGCGCGCAGGTTCCGCCGCCGGCCGGCGCGGTGATCTGTGCGGTGTTGACGACGCTCGCGGGCGGATTCGCCGCGACCGCGGCCTGGATCGAATACGTCAGGCGGCTGCCGCGCGGCATCGTCGTGATCGTGGCGCTGATCGCGCCCGAGCCGGAGGCGACGGGACAGACGGCACCGCCGAAGGCCTGGCACGTCCAGCCGAAGGCCGTGACGCCGGCCGGCAGCGCATCGCTGAACGTGAACGGCGATGCGGCGGTGACGCCGGCGCTGCCGGCATTCGTGAGGTTCACCGCGTAGTTCACCGTGCCGCCCGGCGAAGCCACGGTATCCGGCGTGCCCTTGTCGATGCGTATCGCGGGTCGCGCGGCGATGACGGCCGTCGCGACACACGGCGACGGCGAATTGCCCGGCGCGCAGTCCGCGTCGGCGAGCGTCGCCGTCGCGGTGTTGGAGAGGCTTGCCGGCGGCACGGCGGCAACCGTCGCCGCAATCGTGTAGACCAGCGTGCCGCCCGCGGGGAAGCTCGCCACGGTTTCGCTGATCGCACCGCTGCCGCTCGCGTTCGGGCAGGCGGCGCCGCCCGAAGCGGTGCAGGTCCAGCCGAACGCCGAGATGCCTGCGGGAACGGCGTCGGCAATGACGGTGCCGCCGCCGTCGACGCTGCCGATGTTGCTGGCGGTGACGGTGTAGGTGACCGTGCCGTTCGGCACGAGCGTCGTCGTCGGCGTGCTCTTCTGGAGGCTGAGCTGCGGGCGGATGTCGAAGATCGTGTAATCGAGCGGATTGCTGCCGGGCGAACAGGTCTGGCCGTTGCCGAGCTTGATGCCGGCGCCGAAGTTCGCGAGTGTCATGCGCAGCACGTCGGGCGGGCTGTGCACGGGTCCGTCCGACAGGATCTGCAGGTAGGGCGTCAGCGGAATGCCGGTGGCCGCGGTGCCGTCGTAGGTGCCGGCCGGAATCGGCACGGTGACGGTGGCCGTGCCGGTCGAATAGTGCTGGCCGAGCACGGCCGTTCCGCCGAACGCGATGTCGACCGAACTGTCGGCGGCGAGCACGCCGCTGAGCGTGAGCACCGGGAGATTCGCGCCGGGTATCGTTTCCGGACCGCTCGAGGACGCCGAGCTGAACGTGATCACGGTCGCGAGACCCGCGAGGTCGAACGCGTCGAGGAAATTGCCGGCACTGATGCTGCCGGACGCGGACGTGACCGCGCCGACTTCGAACGTGACTTTCTTCGGAACCACGTTCGTGTTGCTCCAGGCACCGCGCCAGTGGCCCCAGCCGTTGGCGTCGGACGTGAACGGCGGCGCGAGGGCCGAGGAACAGGTCGCGCTCGCGGCCGCAGCGCCCGCGAGCAGCGTGCAGGCGTGGTCCGAGGCCGCTGTCGCATTGCGCATGCTGTTGTCGGAGAACTGTGCAATGTCGGCACCGTCGATCGTCAGCTTCGCGACGTCAGGTGCCGTCGGACCGATCGGTGCGGGGTTCCGGACATGGTGCGCGAGCGACCACTGGAAGGATTCGCCGGGAAACACGCAGATCGACTGCGACACGGTGCCGCTCGTCCAGGCATTGAGTTCGATCAGCGTGCTGCCCTCGAATGCCGGGAAGTCGTACGGGCCGGCGCTTCCCGCGGGACCGCGATTCCAGTTCTCGAACGCGTTGAACTGGTCGGTCGTCGACCAGCCCGGCGTCGTGCCGTTCGCGCGCATGACGCCGAGCGCGCCGCCCGAACCCGGCGTCTCGAAACCGCCGTTGACGAGATAGCGCTGGAACGGCGCGCCCTGGATCACGCGGATTTCGTTGAAGCCGAGCTGTCCGTTGCCCGTGCCGCCGGAG
>CAMLLF010000605.1 GCA_946480705.1 uncultured Lysobacteraceae bacterium
GATCAGCGTCGGGCGTTTCGGGATCGCGTCGTCGAGCACCTCGAAGCTCGCGACGTTGCGCATGGCGCCGGGCTTGCCCGACTGTTTGAACAGGCGGATCTGGTTGTCGGCGAACTGCGAGCCGCCGGCTTCTTCGTCGGCGATGAGGCCGGCGATGTCGTCGAGGGACAGGTTGGCCGGAATCGAGCGTTGGTACATGCGGTTCTCCGGAAGATTCGTCGGCTACGGCGTGCAGTCGATCAGTACGCCGGCACTCGACAGCGCCGCGTTGATGCGCGCGATGCCGTCGGTGTCGGCGTCGCGATTGAGCTGGCTGATGCGCGCGGCGATCGCGTTCGCGTCGGACTGCTCGCTGTCCGGGACCGTCAGGCCGAGCGTGCCGGCAGCCGTTTGCAGGCTCGCCGCCGTGCGCTTCGGGTTGTTCTTGAACAGGCTGCGCGTGTTGCAGGCCTTCGCGTCGTACTGCGCCGGGGTCAGTGCGACGATGTCGCGGATGTCGCTGTCGGCGGCGTCCTTGGCCTGCTTGGCCGTCGCCTGGATGTAGCCGATCGCCGAGAGCAGCGTGCCGGCGCGTTCGTAGGCCTGGAGATCGGCATAGGCGTCGTCGGCGGTATAGGCGCCGAGATCCTCGTTCATGCCCCTGAGGATGTTCAGGCGCAGCGCCGCGCGATTCGCATCCATCGCGGCGACGAGCGCGATCACGGTCTGTTCGTAATACAGCGTCTGATCGACGACCGCCGTGCCGCCCGTCAGCAGCGTGCCCGCTGCGGCGTAGTGGGTCTTCGCCGCGACGCCGTCGGTCAGCGTGCCGGCGACGCCGATGGCCAGGCCGGCGAGACTCGTGGCCAGATCCGTCATCGTCTTCTGCCGGCGCAGCGTCGAAATGAAGTCGACATAGGCCGCGTCGATCATGATCAGGCGCCGCTGCAGCAATTGGTTGCGCTGCGCGACGCTGGTCGCGGCCATGAGTTCCTCGGCGGCGACCGGCAGCGGCGCCGGCTGTCCGGCCGTCGCGCTCGACCTGGCTGCAGCCGCCGAGCGCGACGAGCAGCAGCAGCGCGGCGAGGCCGCCGAGCCGACGCAGGCGGGCGAGTAGCCGCGCGCCGTCGGCGCACGTCCGTTCGAAACGATGTCGCATGACCGATTCCCCTGTCCGGCGTGGTGGCGCACTGTGGAGCATCCGGCAGCTCCGCCGGCTGCCGCAGGAACGACGCGCGTTGCGCACGGCGTTCCCGACGGTTGGCCGATAGTGCCGCCTGCGCGCGGCACGGCTCAAGTGGACAAGGCGAATTTTTTCGCCGAAGCGACCGCGCCGATGTTGCCCGCCGCGGGCATGAGTGGAAAGCGCGTCGTTTTGCGCTTCAGCCCCCGGCGGCCGCGACCGGCGCGTCGAGGAACTGCAGTCGTGCAAGTTCCGCGTACAGACCGCCCTGGGCCAGCAGTTGCGCGTGCGTGCCTTCGGCGACGACGCGGCCGTGATCGAGCACGACGATGCGATCGGCGCGCAGCACGGTCGACAGGCGGTGCGCGATGACGAGCGTCGTGCGGCCCTGCATCAGCGTGTCCAGCGCCTGCTGCACGGCGCGCTCGCTCTGCGCGTCGAGCGCGCTCGTGGCTTCGTCGAGCAGCAGGATCGGCGCATCCTTCAACAGTGCGCGCGCGATCGCGATGCGCTGCTGCTGGCCGCCGGAGAGGCGCGTGCCGCGTTCGCCGAGTTCGGTGTCGAGGCCGTCCGGCAGCGCGGCGATGAAATCGGCCGCGTGCGCGGCGCGCACCGCGGCGTCGAGTTCGTCGTCGCCGGCGTCGAGGCGGCCGTAGCGGATGTTCGTGCGCGCGCTCGCGGCGAACAGCGTCGGCTGCTGCGGCACGAGGCCGATGGCCTTGCGCAAGTCCGCCGGATCGAGCGTGCGGATATCGACGTCGTCGACGAGGACGCGGCCCGCTTCGGGATCGTGGAAGCGCAGCAGCAGCGAGAACAGCGTGCTCTTGCCGGCGCCGGAAGGCCCGACGACGGCAACGGTTTCGCCGGGCCGGACGTGCAGGCTGAAGTCGGCGAGCGCCGGTCGGTCCGGCTGCTGCGGATAGCGGAAGTGCAGATGCTCGATGCGCACGTCGCCGCGCAGTCGCGAAGGCAGGAACGCGGGGTTCGCCGGTGCTTTGATCCGCGGCGTTTCGGCGAGCAGCTCGGCGATGCGCCCCATGCCGCCGGCCGCGCGCCGCACTTCGTTCCAGACTTCGGCGAGCGCGCCGACCGAGCCGCTGCCGATCACGGCGTAGAACACGAACTGCGCGAGCGTGCCGGGAGTGATGCGCTGCGCGATCACGTCGTGCGCGCCGAGCCAGAGCACGATCGTGAATGCGCCGAACACGAGGCTGATGCCGAGCGCGGTCATCGTCGCCTGCGTCGCGATGCGCCGGCGAGCGGCCGCGATCGCGGCCTGCAGCGCGGCGGCGAACCGGCCGCGCTCGTAGGGTTCGTGCGCGTGCGCCTGCACCGTGCGGACGGCACCGAGCGTCTCCGCCGCGAGCGCGTTCGCATCGGCGATGCGGTCCTGGTTCGACCGCGCGATGCGCGCGAGGCGCTTGCCGCCGAACACGAGCGGCAGCATCGTCAGCGGAATGCCGAGCAGCGCGAAGCCCGCGAGCCGCGGGCTCGTGACGAACAGCATCACGAAGCTGCCGATCACCGTGACGCCGCTGCGCAGCGCCGCCGACAGCGTGAAGCCGATGACGATGCGCAGCAGCTCCGAATCGGCGATCAGGCGCGACACGAGTTCGCCGCTGCGGTTGCGGTCGTGGAACGCCGCGTCCATGCCGATCAGGTGCGCGTACAGGCGCTCGCGCAGGTCGGCGACGATGCGCTCGCCGAGCAGCGAAATAAAGAAGTGGTGCGCGGCGCTCGCGACGCCGAGACCGACGGTGAGGCCGAGCATCAGCGCGAATGCGCGGTCGATGTCGGTGCCGGCCTGCGCGAGGCCTTCGTCGATCACCGCGCGGAACGACATCGGCAGGATCAGCGTCGCGGCGCTCGTCGCCGCCAGGGCGGCCAGCCAGCCGGACAGCAGACCCGGATGCCGGCGTATCAGCGGCCACAGCGCGCGCAGGCTGCCGATGGGGGCGTTGCTCGTCGGTTCGGGCATGGTCGCTGCGGCGGTCGGCGAGCCGACGACTTTAGTCCCTTTGTTGCATGGATGCCAGTCTGCGCGTCGCCGACAATTTCTCGTATGGTAGAAAGGTTGCTACGTCTTGTTGTTGACTTGTTGTCA
>CAMLLF010000606.1 GCA_946480705.1 uncultured Lysobacteraceae bacterium
ATGACCGCGATGCACGCCGTCGAATGCGCCGATACAGACCACACTGCCGCGCGGCGCGAGCACGGGGCCGGCGACGTCGCGGGACAGCGTATGCATTGGCGCGAGTATAGCCATTGGCCGCGGCACGTGGGTCGGGGCTCAGTGGGCGCGCAGGTCGCGCAGGCGGAAGCCCTGCGCGAACAGCACGAGCCCGAAGACGGCCGCGCCGCCGCTGACGAGCAGACCGAGCTGGACGATGCGCTGCCAGGTCGGGATCGTGGTCCAGGCCGCGCAATAGTGCAGGCCGATCAGCAATACAGCCGCCAGCGCCGCGCAGGCCAGACCGACGCGAAGCAGATGCCGCGCCCAGCCCGGTTCACGCCGATAGACGCCGTCGCGCGCGAGCGCCCACCAGAGCTGGGCCAGATTCAGATAGCCCGCCAGCGCGCTCGCGAGCGCGAGCGCCATGTGCAGGCCGGGCACGCGCGCGAGCGCCGCGATCCAGCCGGCTTCGAGATCGCCGGGCCGATGCCACAGCGCGAACAGCGCCGCGACGAAGATCAGGTTCAGCACCATGTTCGCGACCATCGCAATGACGCCCGCACGCACCGGCGTACGCGTGTCGCCGCGTGCATAGAATGCTGGCGCGACCACTTTCACGAGCACGAATGCCGGCAGGCCGAAGCTCAGCGCCGACAGGCTCAGGCTTGCCATCGCGACGTCGTGCGGCGTGAACTTGCCATGGAAGAACAAGGTCGCGACCAGCGGTTCGGCGAGCAGCACGAGCATGGCCGGCATCGCGATCAGCAGCGCGGTACGCAGGCCCCAGTCGAGCGCGCGCGAGAACGCCGCGGCGTCGGTGCCGACGTGATGCCGCGACAGGCTCGGCAGGATCACCGTGCCGAGCGCGACGCCGAACAGCCCGAGCGGAAACTCCAGCAGCCGGTCGCTCTGCCCGAGCCAGGTCTGCGAGCCGGTGATCAGATACGAAGCAATGATCGTGTCGAGCAGCAGATTGATCTGCGCGACCGACGAGCCGAACAAGGTCGGCAGCATGATCTGCCGGATGCGCTTGACCTGCGGATGGTTCCAGCCCCAGCGCGGCCGCACGAGCAGGCCGATGCGGCGCAGCGCCGGCAGCAGGAACAGCAACTGCAGCAGCCCGGCCGCGAAGATCGCCCAGCCGACCGCCATGATCGGCACGTCGAACAGCGGCGCGACCCACAGCGCGCCGGCGATCCAGCAGAGATTGAGAATGACCGGAGCCAGCGCCGGCAGCGCGAACTGATGGAAGGCGTTGAGCACGGCGCCGGCCAGCGCCGTCAGCGAGACGAACAGCAGGAACGGAAAGGTGACGCGCAGGAGGTCGACGGTCAGCGCGAACTTCTGCGGCTCGTCGACCGCACCCGAAGCGAACAGGCGCACGACCCAGTCCGCACCGAGCACGCCGAGCGCCGTGACCACGAGCAGGATCGCGCCGAGCGTGCCTGCGGTCCGCGCAACGACCTCGCGCAGCGCCTCGGGCGACTGGGTTTCCTTCACTTGCGTCAGCACCGGCACGAACGCGAGCGAGAACGAGCCTTCGGCGAACAGCCGGCGCAGGAAATTCGGA
Source organism: uncultured Lysobacteraceae bacterium (assembly GCA_946480705.1). Next base: position 1,592 of record CAMLLF010000606.1, read on the forward strand.
ATGCGGAACGCAACGTTGAACGCGTCGGTGACCATGCCGGCGCCGAACGCGGCCGACATCGCGACCTCGCGCGCGAGCCCGAGCAACCGGGAAATGAAGGTCATTCCGCTGAAGGACATCAGCGAACGCAGCAGGCTCGGCGCTTTCAACGGTCGATTTCCTCCCCGGCCCGCCGCCGGGGTCGAGGGGGCGCTGGACGTGAACACGAACGGCGTAGTTTACGGCCTGGACCGCCGGCCCGGCTGCGGCCGGCAGACTCGGTCGCCGACAATTCTTGACGCAGGGCCGGCCCGTCCTTAAACTCGCGCGTCTTTTTCCAAAGCCGTGCGTCTGGAGTCTTACCTTGGCTAACATCAAATCCGCAAAGAAGCGCGCGAAGCAGGCTGAAGTGCGCCGTCAGCGCAACGTCAGTGCCCGCTCCATGCTGCGCACGGCTATCAAGAAGGTCGTGAAAGCAATCGACGCGAAGGACAAGGCCGGTGCCGAAGCCGCCTACAAGGTCGCCGAACCGCTGATGGACCGTTATGGCAGCCGCGGCCTGATCCACAAGAACAAGGCCAACCGCCACAAGAGCCGCCTGACCAATCACATCAAGGCCCTGGCCTGATCGTCATCGGTCCGCAGCATGTATGAAAAAGCCGGCGCAAGCCGGCTTTTTTAATGGCTTTTCGCCGCGACCGCGATCGCGGCGGCCTCCTCCCTCGCCCTCGCCGCAGCTACCGCGCCGCTTCCTCGGCTTTCGCCTCGCGCGCGAGGCGGCGCTGCTCGTCGAAGAACTGCTGCGCTTCGAGACAGACCGGCCAGGTGCCCTCGCGCCCGATCGCCGAAATCATGAACCACGGCGCCTTCCACTTGAGGCGCTTGACGATGTCCTTCGCGATCTTGTTGCGCTCGTCCTCGGGCAGCAGGTCGGCCTTGTTGAGCACGAGCCAGCGCGGACGCTTGAGCAATGCCGGATCGAACTGCTTGAGTTCGGCTTCGATCGTCTTGACCTGGGCCACCGGATCGGTCTCGCCGTCGAGCGGCGCCATGTCGACGAGATGCAGCAATAGGCTCGTGCGCGCGACATGCTTCAGGAACTGGATGCCGAGGCCGGCGCCGTCGGCCGCACCTTCGATCAGGCCCGGAATGTCCGCAATCACGAAGCTCTGGTCGGTGTCGATGCGCACGACGCCAAGGTTCGGATGCAGCGTCGTGAACGGATAGTCCGCGACGCGCGGCGTCGCCGCCGACACCGAGCGGATGAACGTCGACTTGCCCGCGTTCGGAAAGCCGACGTCCGCGAGCAGCTTCAGCTCCAGCCGCAGCTCGCGCGAGTCGCCCGGAAAGCCCGAGGTCGCCTTGCGCGGCGCACGGTTCGTCGAACTCTTGAAATGGATGTTGCCGAGACCGCCGTCGCCGCCCTGGGCCACCTTCAGGCGCTGACCGTGTTCGGTCAGATCGCCGATGATTTCGTCGGTATCGATGTTGATGATGACCGTGCCGACCGGCACGCGGATCGTCAGATCCTCGCCGGCCTTGCCGTGCATCTGCCGGCTCATGCCGTTCTCGCCGCGCCCGGCGCGATAGACGCGCTGGTGGCGGAAGTCGACCAGCGTGTTGAGGTTCTCGTCCGACTGCAGCCAGACGCTGCCGCCGGCGCCGCCGTCGCCGCCGTCCGGCCCGCCGAGCG
>CAMLLF010000607.1 GCA_946480705.1 uncultured Lysobacteraceae bacterium
CCGAGATGTTCACGACGTCGATGTCGTGGTCGGCCGCCACGCGGCCAGTGCGGCGGAAACCCGCGCCGACGCGGCCATCTAGCAGCACCGGCCGTGGCCGGCCGGCCGATGTCTGCGCGGCGAACAGGCTGCGGTCAGGCACGCGCCCGCAGGCGGCACGGCGATCGTGCCGCTGAGCGGCGACGCACTCGCCGGCACCGTGACGGCGCCGCTGGTGCGGCCAGAAGAGCCATGGTGGAATTTGAACAAAACTGCACATTGCCCTCCGGCGTCTCAGCGCCGGTCGGGAAGGCGGATTCCGATCCCGCCGGCCTCGTAGAGCCGTTCCCCGTCGACCCAGAGGCTCGCATCGGCGATGGCGTGATCAGGGCCGGCGTCGGTCACCTGGAGCGTGATCGCCACTTCGCCGTGGTGCGGCAGCACCTGCCCGCGGTATTTCCAGGTGTGCTCGCGTCCGAGCAGCGGCGCCACGACGCCGACCGGTGCACCGCGCGTCATGCGCAGCCACTGCTCCAGCGACTGCAGCATCGCCTGCACGCCGAGCGAACCGGGTTGCACGGGATCCTGGAAGAAATGCGCCTTGAAGAACCACTCGCCGGCATCGACGCGTTTGCGTGTGCGGATCGCGTCGGGCCAGGCGCCGTCGACGCGGTCGATCATGCGCAGCATCGAGGGTTCGTCGAGTTCGCGCGCGGCGTTCGGTTCGCGCTGCAGCAGCGCTTCGTGCAGCGCACTGCGCGGCAGGCCGGCCTGCGCCGCGAGCGCGGCGCGCGGGAAGAAGCCGAACACCGTCTTCAGCGTGTAGACCGCGCGCACACCGACGCTGCAGCGCACGTCGAACGCGACGATGATCATGCCGCCGGATGCGGAGACCGAGGTGAGCGTGGCTTCGGTGCTGAGCGTCTCGCCGCCGCGCAGTTCGGCGTGCTGCGTGCCGCGGCCGTCGAGGTTGCGGAAGCGCAGTTCTTCTTCACCCGACAACGCGCAGCCGGCCCAGCTCGACAGCCAGCCGCAGGGTTGCAGCGCCGCTTCCTGCAGCACGGCGAACGGTACGACGCCGGCGGCGTCGAGATACCACGCATCGCGCGGCACGTCGTAGTCGGCGACGACGCGCGCGCCGGAACGCATCTCGCCCTGCTTGCCCTCGACGCTGACGATGCGGCTCATGCACAGGTACGGCGGTGCCGGCAGGCGCGGCGCGCGCAGCGTGCCGTCGAAGCGCTCGTACAGGGGCCCGAACGCACGCGACGGACGGCCGAGCGCCGACGCGAGCAGGCCGTCGCTGTCCGCGGCCGGAAAGTCCGGCACCAGGCGCAGCGCGAGACGCCGCGCGTGGAAGGCTTTCAATCCGTCGACCGTGCACAGCAGGTCGGCCCAGATCGTCGGCACCGGCCCCGCCGATATTTCCTCGACGAACACTTCGGTCACGAGCCGTTTCGAGCTCGGGATCGCCTGGCCGCGGCACTGCAGTTTGTAGGCGAGTTCGGGCACCGGCTCGAAGCGCGCGCCGTCGTGGTCGAGCGTGTAGCCGCAGGCGGCGAGATGGAACGCGAGCGCCTGCAGGCACCCTTCCAGCATCAGCGTGCCGGGCATGCACGGATCGTTCTTGAAGTGTCCGTCGAAGAACCAGCGCGACGGATCGATATCGAGTTCGGCCTTGAGATACCCGCGTCCCCACGGGCCGCCGCGCGGCTCGCACGCGGTCACGCGGTCGAGCAGCAGCATGTCGCCGGACTGGATGCATGGGCTGCGCGTATGCGTGCGCGCGAGTTCGAAACCGGAGCCGAAACACGCGTGCAAATCACCGTTCGCGAACGCCTCGAGCGCGGCGCGATCGAAACTCGTGCGCCTGCTTACCGCGCGTGGCGGATCGAGGCGCGGGTTCGCGACGATCTCCTGACTTTCGGGTGTCCACAGGCAACCCGCCGAGCCCGCGAGCTCCGCGTCCGTGAAGAAACCGGCCTGGCCATTTCTGACCGTCAGTTGCTTGCGACTGCCGTTCATGCAGTCGTAGTGGAAGAACATCAGGCGCACGTCGCCCTGTGCGGCGTGCCCGTCGAGATGGATGTCGAAGGTGATCGTCTCGCCCGCGCGCGGCAGCTCGCCGTGATAGGTGAGCTCGCAGCCGAGCAGGCGGTAGACGCGCTCGCTGCGATTGAGCGCATCGACGCCGAGCCAGGAGATCAGCATCAGGTCCGCCTGCCCCGCCTCGACCATCACGCCGCCCGGCATGCGCCCCTGATGCAGGTACCAGGGTTCGGCGCCGATGTCGGTCTGCGTCGTGATCGAGCCCTTGCCCATGCTCATCGGCTCGGCGCGGAGCGCGGTCACGCGGTCGGCGAGCAGCAGCGGCGGACGCGGCATGCGCACCTGACGCGCGAAGCCGTCCTGCGCCGCGAACGGCGCGCCGAAGATCGCCGAGATGTTGCCGTCGGCGTGGACCAGGAGGCGCGTGCGTCTCATCGGCCGAGACGCCGGGGTCGGGCTCGCGCACGCGCGAAAATGGCGGGATCGAATGCAGGTTCGCGTCGTGTCGTCCCGCGCGCAGCAGCGCTTCAGTTGCTTTGACCTGCAACGCCAGGAACTGTGCGTGCGCGCTGGTCTGCGCTTCGGTGAACGCCTGCTGCGCCGCGGCGAGTCGCGCGAGTTCGGCGCGTATGCCCTCGAGCGCGGGATGCGTCGTGCGCGCCACTGCCGAAGCAACGAGCGGCGACGCGGCGCGCGGTGATGCGCCGGCAGCCGTCGCGGCGACGACGGGCTCGGGCATCGTGCGCCCGGAAATCTTGCTTTCGAGGATCTGGCTTTGAAAAGCCGGGCTTTCAAAAGCGGGGTTTTCGGAAACCTGCTTTTCGAGAATCGCCGGCAGCCGCGGCGCGCGCGCCATCGTCTGCACGGTTTCTTCGCGCGGCGGCAGGCGCACCGGCGGCGGATGCGCGTCAAAGCGGCGCGGTCGCTTCGGCTCGATGCGCGGCGCCGGCGCGAGCGCGGCTTCCAGCGCCGCGTGATCCACCGCCACACCGGCGGCAAGCAGCGCGGCGGTCGCACCGAGCACGGCTTCGATGCCGTCGCCCTGCCGGTCGAGGCTCACGACGAGCGCCTCGCGCGCGCCGAGCACGTGACGGATCGCGCGACCGAACGTGCCGCCCGGTCCATGCTCGACGAACACGCGCACGCCGTCGTTCCAGGCGTTCTCGACGAGCGCACGGATGTCGATCGTGTCGACGGACGGCTTTGCCGTCGCCGGCGTCGCGATGTCCC
>CAMLLF010000608.1 GCA_946480705.1 uncultured Lysobacteraceae bacterium
GCCGACCGACGGCGGCTGCGAGATTCGCCGCAGTCGCATCACTGATTGATATCGGAGCCGCGCCGCGCGGGCGGGCCGAAGGGGAACGCCATGATCAGAAGACGAATCGCGCGCGTCCTGCGCGTCGGGTTGTGCATCGGCCTGCTGCTGACCGTCGTCGTCGCGGCGATGCCGACGGTGTCCGCGCAGGCCGCACCGCCGGGCGTCGCGGCGGCAGCCGCGCCTGCACCGGCGCCGGTCGCGAATGCGCCCGGCGCGGGCGATGCCGACACTGCCCCGCCGAAATTCGTCGAGGAACTGCTGCCGCAGCTGCTCGGGCTGTTCGTCGTCGCGACGGTGCTCGAATCGGCGCTGGCGCTGCTGTTCCAGTGGCGGCTCTATCGCGAGTTCTTCAACGGCCGCGCGGTGAAGACGCTGGTCATGCTCGCCGCGGGTTATGCGGTCGTCCGCGGCTTCGACTACGACGTCTTCGCGCGCATCGCAGAACATGCGAGCGGTCATGCCGGCTCGTCGAAAGCGTTCTCGCAATTCCTGTCGGCATGCGTGCTCGCCGGCGGCAGCGCGGCGATCTACGAACTGTTCAAGGCGCTCGGACTGCGGCCGCCGGCCGATCCGGAAAAAGACAAGCCGAAGCCGGACGAATCGAAGGCGTGGGTGTCCGTGAAAGTCGTGCGCAAGAATGCGCAGGGCGAGATCAAGCTTCATCTCGTTCCGGTCGCAGCACCCGACGCGGGCAAGGACGCCGTGCCGACGGCGCTCGCCGCGACCATAGGCGGCCCGCGCTCGGTGCTGCAGCGCGTGCTCGGCACCTTCATCGCCGACCCGATGCGCTTTCCGAACTACGGCGGCTGGACGGTCGACGCAGGCACGCTGTACGAGATCTACGCGACCGACGAAAGAGCTGTCCCGTTCATCGTCTATCGCGGCAAATTCGCCGGCCGGGCCATCGTGGATTTCGTCGCGACGTTCTGAGCGCCCGCCTTCCTCGGCCTGGCCGTTCGTTTCCGGTCGGCACGGCGCCGGCAAGGACCACCGGGCCCTGCGCACTCGATGCGCACCGTGCCGACGACGGCGTACTGCCGATGTCCTGAGAGAACTGCGCCCCGGACGACAGGTAGGAGCGCAGGCGTCCGCCGTGGGCGCCCTCAGGGAGGCTGTATGACACGCTGGCTGATTGCCGTAATGATTTACCTCGTCGCGCTCGGCGCCAACGCGGCGACGCTCGTCGGCGGACCGACGCGCGGGCTCTGGTGGAATCCGGCCGAATCGGGCCGCGGCTTCAATATCGAAATGCAGGACGACATCATGATCGTGACGTCGTTCGTCTATGCGCCGAACGGCAGCGCGACCTGGTTCATCTCGGCGGGCCGCTACGACTTCGCGACAAATACGTTCAACGCGACGTTCGACGCCAATACCGGCGGCCAGTGCATCGGCTGCGCCTACGTGCGTCCGCAGGGCATCGCGAACGCCGCCGGTCCGGTGCGCATCGTGTTCGATTCCTATGTGACCGCGACGCTCTACTACCAGGGCGGCAGCACGCGCATCACCAAGCAGCTCTATGCCTATGACAGCGTGCTGTCGATCCTGCGCGGAAGTTTCGTGCTGACTTTCAACACCAGCGGCCTCGTGATCGGCGACTGGCTGGTCATGCGCACCTACGAGAGCGGCAGCAGCGGGCCGTTCGTCGCCGGCTATTTCGACGGCTTCCCGACGAGCCGCATCGCGGTGGCGCTCTACGACGCGTCGACACGACGCTACGCCTTCCTCGTGCGCGTCGGCGGCTACTACGACTTCTATATCGTCGACATGGATGATCAGCGCGTGTTCGGACTCGGCTGGACCTACCCGGTCGGCGGCAGCCCCAGCGGCAACGGCAGCGCCGCACTCGGTACGCGCGTGCAGAGTCCGAAAGAAGTGAACGCCGAATATGCCCGTGCGCTCCTGCAGGACGCCGGCGATGCCGATGGCGACGCGCTGCGCGCGGCCGCGTACGCGCACAGCAAGCGGGAAGGCCCAGGCGATGCGCAGGCCGCCGCGCTCGCCCGCCAGCTTGAAGCCGCACTCGGCGCCACGCGGTAGCGCCGACGCGCCGGCCGCGGATTCGCCGGGGCCGGTGCGATGCCACCGGTTACCGCTCGTCATGGCAAACAAATTCGCAAAAACGCACTAAGCAATAAAGAGCAAAAAGAAATTGGCCGCACCGGCCGGCGCCGCAACAAAAAAGGCCCCGACGCAGCGGGGCCTTTCGTCGTGAACGCGGTTGCGATGCTTATTGCACCGGCGTCACCGCCGAGGTCTGGGCCCCTTTCGGTCCCTGGCTGACGACGAAGCTGACGCGCTGGCCTTCCTGCAGGGTGCGGAACCCCTTGGAAGAAATTGCCGAAAAGTGCACAAAAACGTCGGAACCGCCGCCTTCAGGCGCGATGAAACCGAAGCCCTTGGCGTCGTTGAACCACTTTACCGTACCGAACTGCATGACTTCCCCTCGAACGTTGCTGGACGAATGCGCGGCAGACTTCTCCCCCGAGTCGGTGCGCCGCGTGTACGAGTATACGCAGCGCAATCGAAAGTGCGAGAGCGTCGATGCAATCGTGTGTGAGCCGCGTCACGCGACGAACGAAAGGATGCCGTCTCCACAATGCTGAACGGCCTCGCGAGCCCGTCGCAGGCCGCTATTTCGCGAGCAGCGCGCTCACGACGGGCGGCACGGCGGCGGTCGCTTCGCGCAGGTTCGCGAAGATTTCCTCGAGGCTGATCTCGGCTTCGTCGCCGCAGCCCGCGGCCCAGTTCGCGATGAGCGCGATGCAGGCATAGTCGAGTTCGAGTTCGCGCGCGAGCGCGGCTTCGGGCATGCCGGTCATACCGACGAGGTCGCAGCCGTCGCGGCGCAGGCGTGCGATCTCGGCGCGCGTTTCCAGGCGCGGCCCCTGCGTCGCGCCGTAGCAGCCGCCGTCGACGACCGCAATGCCGGCGTCGCGCGCCGCTGCCAGCAGCTCGGCGCGCAGCGAGGCCGTGTAGGGCTCGCTGAAGTCGATGTGCCGGACCTCGGCGCCGTCGGCGTCGCAGAAGCTCGTGTAGCGGCCGTGGGTGTAGTCGATGATCTGGTCGGGTACGGCGACGACGCGCGGCCCCATGTCGTCGCGGATCCCGCCGACGGCGTTGACGCCGATGACGCGCCTGGCGCCGAGGCTGTGCAGCGCCCAGACGTTGGCGCGGTAGTTCACGAGATGCGGCGGCACGCTGTGG
>CAMLLF010000609.1 GCA_946480705.1 uncultured Lysobacteraceae bacterium
ACGAGAAAGTCAATGCGCTCGGCATCGGCGCGCAGGGCCTCGGCGGTCTGACCACGGTGCTCGACATCAAGGTCCGCGACTATCCGACCCATGCGGCGAATCTGCCGGTCGCGATGATTCCGAACTGCGCGGCGACGCGCCATGCGCACTTCGTGCTCGACGGCTCCGGCCCGGTTGCGCTGGAACCGCCGTCGCTCGAGGACTGGCCGACGCTGACCTACGACGCCTCCAAGGGGCGTCGCGTGAATCTCGACACGATCACGCGCGCCGATGTCGCGAGCTGGAAGCCCGGCGAGGTCATCCTGCTCAACGGCAAGCTCCTGACCGGCCGCGACGCGGCGCACAAGCGCATGATCGACATGCTCAACCGCGGCGAAACGCTGCCGGTCGATTTCAGCAACCGCTTCATCTATTACGTCGGTCCGGTCGACCCGGTGCGCGACGAAGTGGTCGGTCCGGCCGGCCCGACGACGGCGACGCGCATGGACAAGTTCACGCGCCAGATGCTCGAACAGACCGGGCTCCTGGGTATGGTCGGCAAGTCCGAGCGCGGGCCGGCCGCGATCGACGCGATCCGCGACAACAAGGCCGTCTATCTGATGGCCGTCGGCGGCGCGGCATATCTCGTGTCGAAGGCGATCAAGGCGGCGCGCGTGCTCGCCTTCGAAGACCTCGGCATGGAAGCGATCTACGAGTTCGAGGTCAAGGACATGCCGGTGACCGTCGCGGTCGACGCGAACGGCACGTCGGTGCACGAGACCGGCCCGAAGGAATGGCAGGCGCGCATCGGCAAGATTCCGGTCGTCGTCGCCTGAGCCGCCCGGCCGCGGCGAGCCAGACGCCGCGGCCGCGCGTCAGCGGATTCCGTCGATCCATTCCGCGACGCGCCGCACGACCGGCGCGGGTTCGCGCAGCCATTCGAAATGGCCGGCGCGGCCGCCCGAAAATTCGGCGCCGCCGATGTCCGCGCGTTGCCAATGCAGCAAAGGCAACTTATTGACGAGATGGTCGAGCGACGCGCGCGGCACGTAGCGGTCGCCGGTCAGACGCACGGCGAGGCCGGGCAGGGCGACCTCGCGAAGCCGGGCTTCGGCGTCGAAATCGATCCGCGCGGGCCGGTAGCTGCCGTCGACCGCGCTCGCGGCCCAGTCCCGCATGACGCCGCGCGCCTCGCGGCCGGCGAAGCCGGCGCGTTCGCCCGGGAAATAGCCGCAGACCGCCGACACCGCGCGGAACCAGCCGATGGCGCTCAGCAGCACGGCCTTGTGCCAGCCCGGAAACGTCCGCCACCAGGGATGGCCGCTGCCGACGAGGGCGTAGCCGGCGTAGTCGGACGGATCGCGTGCGAGCGCCAGCGCGGCGAGCTGGCCGCCGAGGCTGTGCCCGCCGATCGTCCAGCGCCGCCCCGGAAAGGCGGTTTCGAGCGCGGCGCGGCTCGCGGCAATGTCGCGCAGGAGTTCCGCGTAGCCCCAGTCGCAGTCGCGCGCGGCGCGCCGGTTGCTGCCGTCCTGGCCGCGCCACTCATGCAGGGCGACGGTGCAGCCGCGTTCGCCCAGCGCGGCGGCGAAATGGCGATATTTGCGCGCCGGCACGCCCATGGCCGGCAGCCAGAGCAGCGCCGGGCCCGGGTCGGGCGCGCTCACGATCTGCAGCGGGGCGTCGTGGCCGTCGCCGGTGGCGACGCGCAGCGATTCGGGCGCCGCCGGGGGCGCAGGCAAGGGAGCGGTCATGCGGCCGATGGTAGCCGAGGCCCGGCGTCGATGCGGCCCGGTCGGCTGCGGTTCAGACACTGTCGATTTTGTTAAAAAGCTTGAGTAGACTGGCCGCGCTGTGTTTGCACGGTCTGAATGTTTGACCCGATGCCAGCCGATCGGTTGATTCGCGTCATCGCTTTCTCTTGAACCATGCAACCAGTAAGCCGACGGTGTGCCGTCTATAGTTCAAGCTTGGGAGAGCGTTTCATGTCGGATCGTGAGGTTGGTACCGTTAAGTGGTTCAACGATGCCAAGGGGTTTGGCTTCATTGCCCGTGAGAATGGCCAGGACGTTTTCGTCCACTTCCGCGCCATCACGGGAACTGGCTTCAAGAGTCTGCAGGAAGGCCAGAAGGTCAGCTTCAAGGTCGTGCAGGGCCAGAAGGGCCTGCAGGCCGACGAAGTCAGCCCGGTCTGACCGCGCGACAGACGCGCCTTGGGGAGTCAATGACGCCACGAAGCAATTCGTGGCGTTTTTTATTGGCCGCAGCCGTTGCTTCGGAGGCCGCATGAGCGACACCGTCATTCGCATCGCGCCACGCACGCATGACATCGGGGGTGGCCTCGTCGTACGCCGCGCGCTGCCGCACCTGCTGGCGCGCTCGGTCGGGCCGTTCGTGTTCTTCGACGAATTCGGCCCCGTGCAGGTGCCGCCGGGGCGCGGCACCGACGTGCGGCCGCATCCGCACATCGGTCTTGCGACGATCACGTATCTGCTGGCCGGCCGCATGGTGCATCGCGACAGCCTCGGCACGGTGCAGGAAATCCGTCCCGGCGACGTGAATCTCATGAGCGCGGGCCGCGGCATCGTGCATTCGGAACGCGGCACCGACGCGGCACATGCCGACGGCCAGTTCCTGCACGGCCTGCAGACCTGGGTCGCGCTGCCGCAGGACCAGGAGGACGGCGAGCCCTGGTTTCGTCACTACGCGGGTGCGGCGCTGCCGCGCATTGCGCGCCCCGGCGTTGCGATCCATCTGCTGATCGGCAGCGCCTACGGTACGGACTCGCCGGTGCAGCCGCCGTCGCCGACCGTGTACGCGCTGCTCGATGCCGCGGCGGGTACGGCGCACGCGATCGAGACCGACTACGCCGAGCGCGCGCTCTATGTGGTTTCCGGCGAAATCGAGATCGGCGGCGAGATCATCGCGCGCAACGAACTCGCCGTGCTGCATGACGGTGCCGACCGCTTCGTCGCGCGCACGGACAGCAGGCTCGCGCTGATCGGCGGCGCGCCGCTCGACGGTCCGCGGCATCTGTGGTGGAACTTCGTCGCCTCGACGCGCGAGCGCATCGAAGCGGCCAAGGACGCCTGGCGCGAGCAGCGCTTTCCGTCCGTGCCCGGCGAAACCGAGTTCATTCCGTTGCCGGAGCGCTGAGCGCCGCGCAGAAAAAAGGCGGCCGAAGCCGCCTTCGTTCTCCGAATCCGCGGTCGGATCAGGCAACGTCGACCAGCGCCGGCCGGCCGGCATTGCGGCGTTCGCGCCGCGTTG
>CAMLLF010000610.1 GCA_946480705.1 uncultured Lysobacteraceae bacterium
TCCGTGTGGAAATAATCGGACGAATCCGGTAAAAACAACGACAAGCGGTTGCTCGCACCTTCTTGCTTATCGACTTCCAAGATTGATCCCGCCAGTTGCGGACCGGAACCGCGTGTCGCTGCGGTCGACCGTCGCCGCACTCGCCCGCCTTTAGAGGGGACATGAGTAAACAGGACAGCGTCATCAAGTTGCTGCTGATCGAAGATTCGGTCGAAGACGCCGAACAGCAGATCAGCATCCTGCGCAACGGCGGCATTGCAGTACGCCCCGCACGCGCCACGAACGAGGCCGAGCTCGAAGATCAGATCGGCCAGAACACGCCGGACCTGATCCTCATCAACCTCGCCGCGAAGTCGCTGCGCCTCGAACAGGTGACCGACGCGGCCAATCGCGGCGGCAAGGACATCGCCGTCGTCGGCAGCGCCTCGGCCCCGAACGAAGATCTCATCGTCTCCGCGTTCCGCAACGGCGCCCGCGCCATCGCGTTGCGCACGCGCCCCGATCACACGCAGATGATCGTCAAGCGCGAATTCGAAAGCCTTCTGATGCGCCGCAGCGTGCGCCGCCTCGAGTCGGCGTTGCGCGAAATCGAACGCCGTTGCGATTCGCTGCTCGACTCGTCGCGCGACCCGATCGCCTACGTCCACGAAGGCATGCACGTCCGCGCGAACAAGGCCTATCTCGAGATGTTCGGCTTCGACGAGTTCGAAGACATCGAGAGCATGTCTATCCTCGACATGATCGCGCCAGAGGACGCCGACGACTTCAAGGCCCTGCTGAAGAAACTGTCCAAAGGCGAGAAGCCGCCGCAGAAGCTCAACCTCAAGGCGCAGCGTTCCGACGGCTCGACGTTCGACTCGGTCATGGAATTCGCCGAAGCGACCTACGAAGGCGAGCCCTGCCAGCAGATCATCTTCCGCCAGCAGACCAACAATCCGGAACTCGAGAAAGAACTCGACGCGCTGCGTTCCAGGGACCTGGTCACCGACCTGTTCAACCGCCAGCACCTGCTGATCGAACTCGATCGCACGGTCGCCGCCGCGGCGGCGGGCGCGAACGACCGCTGCCTGCTGCTGCTCGAACCCGACAACTTCAAGACCGTGCTCGACACGATCGGCATCGGCAACGCCGACCTGCTGCTCGGCGACCTTGCCAACCTCATGCGGCGCCACCTCGCGGAAGCCGACGTCGCCGCACGCTTTGCCGATCACACGTTCGCGGTGCTGCTCGTCGGCCGCGATCCGGAAAACTCGAAAAAGACCGCCGAGGTGCTGCTCAAGGCGTTCAACGAACGCATCTTCGAGGTCGGCAAGCAGTCGATCAACGTGACGATGAGCGTCGGCGGCTGCCTGATCGGCGAAAAGAACGCAAACTCGCAGTCGATTCTTGCCAATGCGAACGCGACGCTGCGCGCGGCGCAGACCGAGGGCGGAAATCGCATCAACGTGTTCGACCCCGCGGCGCAGGACAAGGCGGCTGAAGAGAAGCAGCGCCACTGGCTCAAGCTCGTGCAGGATGCGCTGGTCAACAACGGCTTCGTGCTGTTCAACCAGCCCATCATCAGCCTGCACGGTGCCGACGGCGATTTCTTCGAAATCCTGCTGCGCATGCAGGGACCGAAGGGCGAGATCACGCCGAACTTCTTCCTGCCGATCGCCGAACAGCACGGCCTGATGCCGCAGATCGACCGCTGGGTCGTCGCCCACGCGATCAAGGCGCTCGTCGAGCGCGAGAAGAGCGGCGTCAAGACGACCTACTTCATCAAGCTGACGCCGCAATCGCTCGAAGACCAGACCCTGCTGCCGTGGATCGCACAGCAGCTCAAGAATTCGCGCCTGCGCGGCGACGCGCTCGTGTTCGAGATGCCCGAGAGCAAGGTCGTCACGAGCCTCAAGCCGGCGCGTGCTTTCGTTGCCGGTCTCAAGCAGATCCATTGCGGCTTCGCGCTCGAACAGTTCGGCTCGGGCCTCAATTCGATGCAGCTGCTCAAGCACATCGACGCCGACTACCTGAAGCTCGATCGCAGCTTCATGGCCGAGCTGCCCAAGCACAAGGAAAACCAGGAAAAGCTCAAGGATCTCTGCGACCAGGCGCACCATGCCGGCAAGCTGACTGTCGCGGAATTCGTCGAAGACGCGGCGAGCATGTCGATCCTGTTCAGCTGCGGCGTCAACTTCGTCCAGGGCAACTTCCTGCAGGAGCCCGAGAAGGTCATGGCCTACGACATCGCCTGAGCGTCTCGGCGCGCGCGCTTTCCCCTAACGAACAACGGCCCCTGCGGGCCGTTGTTCGTTGAGGAGCCGGTGCCGCGCCGATCAGAGCTGCTGCAGCGCCGCGATGCGTTCCTCGATCGGCGGATGGCTCGCGAACAGCTTGCCGAACGGACCTGCGATACCGAACGCGGCGACTTCTTTCGGCAGCGTCGTATCGCCGTGGCCGGCGGACAGCCGCTGCAATGCCGAGATCATCGCGCCCTTGCCTTCCAGTCCGGCGGCGCCGGCATCGGCGCGGAACTCGCGCCAGCGCGAGAACCACATGACGATCATCGACGCGAACACACCGAGCACGAGCTGGGCGACCATCACGGTCACGAAGTAGCCGATGCCGCCGCCACCTTCGCGATCGCCGCGCAGCGCGGAATCGACGATGGAGCCGACGATGCGCGCGAGAAAAATCACAAAGGTATTCAGGACGCCCTGGATCAGGCCCATCGTGACCATGTCGCCGTTCGCCACATGGCTGATCTCGTGGGCGAGCACGGCTTCGACCTGGCGCCGCTCCATGTTCTGCAGCAGGCCCATGCTGACGGCGACCAGCGCGTTGTCGCGGCTCATGCCGGTCGCGAACGCATTCATCTCGGGACCGCCGTAGATCGCGACCTCGGGCATGCCGATGCCGGCGGCCTCGGCCTGGCGCTTGACCGTGCTATACAGCCATTGCTCGACTTCGCTCTGCGGCTGCGTGATGACCTGCGCGCCGGTCGCGCGTTTGGCCATCCATTTGGACAGTGCGAGCGAGATGAACGAACCGCCCATGCCGATGACGGCGGCCATCACGAGCAGCGAAGTCAGGTTGCGCGTACTGCCGGCGTCGAGGCCGAACAGTTTGATGACGATGGTCAGCAGGAACAGGATGGCCAGATTCGTGGCCAGGAACAGCACGATGCGCATGGCGAGCGCGATCACCAGCGAGGGCGCCGACAAGGCCGCGCGCTTCATGCAGCTCTGCGGCGCCTTCGGCTT
>CAMLLF010000611.1 GCA_946480705.1 uncultured Lysobacteraceae bacterium
CTCACGCCGGTGGCCGAAAAATTCGGCGCATACCAGCGGCTCGAGCGCGAGTTCCGATGAAATGTCTTCGACCAGACGCCAGAGCAGTCCGAGCTGACGCGACTGACCTTGCAGATCGGCGGCGAGCACAGTCATGCGACGAAACCGACGTGGTGACCGTCCGTTGCTTCAAGCGACTGCGGCGGACTGCGGTCGACGGAGTACCGGTCCCGACGCGCATAGTAGCCCAAGCGCAAAGGCGGCCGGACTCGCCTCGGAAGTCCGCGTCCGTTCCACGTTCCTCGTCGCCGGTTCGCCGGCATTTCGGCCGCGCGCCTGCGCGTCGGGCCCGGTCACGCCTTCGATCAGGGAGTTCTCATGAAAACGCAGCGACGTTCCGCCCGTTCCCTCGCCACCGCGCTGTTCGGCATTGCCGCGGCGCTCGCGTTCGCACCGGCCTTCGCGCAGCAGGGCACGCCGAAGAAGACCACGGGCAGCCACATCGTCCGCGGCGAAAAGTCCGCCGACGACGTGCGGCTCGAGGAAGTCGAAGTCATGCTCGGCACCGTGCGCGACGCGAAGGAGCGCGCCCGCGAAGCGCGCGACGAACGCTCGGACGCGCCGGAGCTGCCGGCACGCGACGGCAACGCGTTCCTCGACGACGCGGCCGCGCAGCAGCCGCGCTGATGCACCCGGCGACGTCTGCCGTCGCCGTCGTCCTTGTGCTGACGGCGTTCGCGCCGTCGGCGTCGGCGCAACGCCGCGTCGCCGCGATCGAACACGACGGTGTGCGCTACGGCGAAGCGGTCTTCGCGCGCGAGGAATCCGACGGCATCGTGCGCACGCAGGAAACCGCGCGCATCGGCGTGCGCACCATGAATGCGCGCGAATGGCGGTCCTACGAACAACGCAGCAGCGAGCGCAGCGACGGCACGCCGCTGTCGCTGTGGCAGCGCGCGGCAGCGGGTCCGTCCGCGTGGACGGCCGATGCGCGCATCGACGGCGAGCGCATCGAACTGCGTCGCCGCGAAGGTCTGCGCGTGCAGCGAACGACGCTGGCGACACCGCCCGATCTGCTCGTGGACGCGGGCCTGCAACGGCGCATCGCAGCCCAGCCCGCGGGCCAGCCGTGGGCTTTTTCCTACAGCGAAGTCGATCTGTCCGCAGCGCGCATTACCGCGGTGCGCCTGAGCAGCAGCGGCGTGGCGATCGGCGATCGTCTCGAATTGCTGCGCGAATCCGACGCCGGCGACGGTCGCTCGCGCCGCACGCTGTACTGGTCGCTGTCGCAGCAGCGGCTGCTGCCGGCCTGGAATCTCGCCGGCGCGCGTTTCGACAGCCGCGCCTGCGACACGGACTGCGCGGACGCCGAGATACAGCACTTCGACCTGCTGGCCGGCCTGACCGTCGCGTCGCCCTATCACGTGCCGGCGGGCGTCCGTCGCCGCACGCTGCGCTATGTCGTCGAATCCGCCGACGGCGCCGCACCCGAACTGCCGGGCACCGGCGAGCAGGCCGTCGTTCGCCGTGGCAACCGCAGCGTCGTGACGATCTGCGCCGACTGCGGCGACGAGCCGGCGCCCGACGCGGCGACACTCGCGCGCTATCGTGCCGCGAACGCCTGGGTGCAGAGCGATCATCCGAACCTGCGCTCGCTCGCGCACAACGCCGCCGCGTTCGGCACGACCGAGGCGCGCATGAACAGGCTCGTGCGCTTCGTGCAGGGCTACATGACCGGCGGCCGCCAGACGCTCGGCTATGCGAGCGCCCTGCAGGCCGCCGAGACGCGCAGCGGCGACTGCACCGAATTCGCCGTGCTGCTCGCCGCCTTGGCGCGCGCGCAGCAACTGCCCGCGCGCGTCGTCGGCGGCCTGCTCTATTCCAGCCGCTTCACCGGAAAACGCGACGTGTTCAGCCCGCATGCCTGGGTGCAGGTCTGGAACGGCTCGCGCTGGGTCAGCTTCGACGCCGGCGTCGGCGATTTCGATTCCACGCACATCGTGCTCGCGATCGGCGACGGCTCCGTCGGCGACTACGCCGGCGTGCTCGAACGCGTGCGCGCGCTGCGCCTTGTCGCCGCGGCAGAGATCCGCAGCGCGCAATAAGCGAAGTCCGCGAAAGCTGCAAAAGGAACTGACACGGCAAGAGACGCCGCGGCGCAATAAGCGCAGCGCATAGCGCCAGCCCCGTCCACGAAAGCGACAACGCCCAGCGTCACCGCGCGCCAATCCCGAACGGATCGTCGATCGAGTGTGCCGGCTGCGTGAACCAGCGCGGCCCCTGCACCGTCATGTAGAAATGATCTTCGTGACGGATGCCGAATTCTCCCGGCACGCAGATCATCGGCTCGTTGCTGAAGCACATGCCCGGCGCGAGCGGCGTGCGGTCGCCGCCGACGAGATACGGCCACTCGTGGATGTCGAGGCCGATGCCGTGGCCGGTGCGGTGCGGCAGGCCCGGCAATGCATACCCCGGACCGAATCCGTTCGCTTCGAGACTCGCGCGCGCGGCCTGATCGACGCTCTCGCACGACGCGCCGATGCGTGCCGCCGCGAACGCCGCGGCCTGCGCGGTCTTTTCCGCTTCCCAGACCGCGCGCTGCCGCGCGCTCGGCGTGCCGAACACATAGCTGCGCGTGATGTCCGACATATAGCCATGCACGAGACAGCCCGTGTCGATGAGCACGACTTCGTCGCGGGCGAGCGGCTTGGGCTGCTTCACGCCATGCGGAAACGCGCTGTCGGCGCCGAACAGCACGATGCAGAAATACGAACCGGCCGCACCGACCTTGCGATGCGCGGCATCGACGAACGCGTCGACCTCGGCCGCAGTGATGCCTTCGTGCAGCATGCTCGCGGTCGCGCGATGCACGGCCAGCGTCATGTCGTGCGCGCGCTGCATCAGCGCGATCTCGTTGTCGGATTTGCGCATGCGGCAGGCGGCGGTGACCGGCTTCGCATTGACGTACGTCCAGTCGCCGCCGGCTTCGCGCAGGCCGTCGACGACGAAGAACGGCGTGCTCTCGCAGAGACCCGCGCGGCGGCCGAGCGCCGGATCGAGCGCTTCGAGACGCTGCCGCAGCAGCGCGTACGGATTTTCGTGCTCGTGCCAGGTGCGGATCGCGCCGGGCAGCACCTGATAGCCCCGGATCGTGCCTTCCTCGAACGCCGGCGCGAGGTGCAGCAGCGCCAGGAACGCCTCTACTGGGCGCGCGCCGAGAGCGACGCCGAGCGCCTGCGCGGCGCCATCGCGCGGGCCC
>CAMLLF010000612.1 GCA_946480705.1 uncultured Lysobacteraceae bacterium
GTGACGGCGTCGGTGCCGACGAGATCGATGTAGGTGTTGCGATTCGGCGGCTCGGGCTCCTCCGCCGTCGTGGAAAAGATCGCGCGGCATCCGTCGTCCACTTCAATGCCCGTCGACGTGCGCCACCAGCTGCGGTTTTCGATGCAGGGCGCGTCGCTGAGCACGAAATCGACGCGGACCGGGCCGTCGCCGGGGACGCGGCAGTGTGCGCGCCGGTTGTCGCGCGATTCGCAGGTGACCTCGCCGCCGCGGGCGGTATCCTCCGGCGGCGCGCCGCGCGCCGCCTACCCTACGCGATCCGCGCGCCGCGAGGGCCATCGCGTCCGTCCCGACGGCGTCGCATGGCGCCCGGCCTTCACTGTTTCCGCACGCTGGCTAACGTAAGTCGTTGTAGATACATCGGGTCAGGACCATGACAATCAGAACGCACACTTCCGGCGACAGGGACGAGCTGTTTCGGCTGCTCGTCGATCGGGTCAAGGACTACGCGATCTTCGGCCTCGATCCGGCCGGCATCGTCGTCAGCTGGAATACCGGGGCCGAGCACATCAAGGGCTACAAGGCCGGCGAGATCATCGGCCACCACTTCTCGCGCTTCTATCCCGAGGAAGCGATCCGCTCGGGCTGGCCGCAGACCGAGCTGGCCGAGGCGACGCGCCTGGGCCGCTTCGAGGACGAAGGCTGGCGGATCCGCAAGGACGGCTCGCGGTTCTGGGCGAACGTCGTGATCACCGCGCTGTTCGACGACGACGGCGTGCTGCGCGGCTTCGCGAAGGTGACGCGCGACCTCACCGAGCGACAGCGCGTGGAGCGCATTGAAGCCGATGCGCGGATCATGGGCGAGTTCGTCGCGATGCTCGCCCACGAACTGCGCAATCCGCTCGCCCCGATCCGCAACGCCGTCGCCGTGGTGCGCCATCGGCACGCCGATCCGCAGACGGCTGCCTGGGCCTGGGACGTCATCGACCGGCAGTCGCGGCACATGAGTGCGCTCGTCGACGATCTGCTGGACGTCAGTCGGATCTCGCGCGGCCTCGTACGGCTGGAACGCCGCCGCGTGCGGCTGAAACCGGTGCTGGACGCGGCCATCGAAACGGTTCGCCCGTCCGTCGCGAACAAGCAGCACGGGCTCGATGTCCGCTGCGACGACGATCCGGTGGTCCGCGGCGACCGCACGCGTCTGATCCAGGTATTCACGAACCTCCTCAGCAATGCCTGCAAGTACACGCCGGCCGGCGGCACGATCACGGTCGAGCTGGATTCGCACGAGGGCCAGTCGCGCCTGCGCGTCAGCGACACCGGCGTCGGCATTCCATCGGATCTGCTGCCGCGCATCTTCGATCTGTTCACGCAGGACAAGCGCGCGCTCGACCGCTCGGAGGGCGGCCTCGGCCTCGGGCTCGCGATCGCCAAGCAGCTCGTCGAGATGCATCACGGCAAGATCGCCGTCGAGAGTGCGGGACGCGGCTGCGGCAGCACGTTCACGGTGACGCTGCCGCTGTTCCGCGGCGGCCTGGTCGGCGCGGTCGACACGGTGAGCGTGCTGATCATCGACGACAACCGCGATGCGGCGGTCACGCTGCAGACCATGCTGACGCTGGAGGGATATGCCTGCGACGTGGCCTATGACGGCGAAACCGGCCTCGAACGCGCGCGCGAGATGCTGCCCGACGTGATCCTGCTCGACATCGGCCTGCCCGGCATGGACGGCTACGCGGTCGCGCGCGAGATCCGCCGCAATCCGGATCTCGACGGCGTCATGGTCGCGGCGTTGACCGGCTATTCGACCGATTCCGACGAACGCCGCGCGATCGATGCCGGCTGCAACCTGCATTTGACCAAGCCGGTCACCATCGAGGACCTTCGCCGGGCGCTGCCCGCGCTGGAGCATTGATCGTCCGTAGCTGGAACCCGCGCCATGACTACCGTCTACAAGATCGTCGCCGCGTCACAGTGGGAGGACGCCGAGCGAACCGGCGCGTTCGCGGGCAGCGAGGTCGATACGCGTGACGGATTCATACATTTGTCCACATCCGAACAAGCGCGACAGACGGCGGCGCTTCATTTCAACGGCCAGGCCGGCCTGCTGCTCGTCGCGGTCGACGCCGAAGCGCTCGGCGACGCACTGAAATACGAGCCGTCGCGCGGCGGCGCGCTGTTTCCGCACCTGTACGCGCCGCTGTCGACCGCGTCGGTGCGCTGGGTCCGGCCACTGCCGCTCGACGTCGCCGGCAACCACGTGTTTCCCGCATTGTCAGGGGCGGAAATGCCGAAGAGCCGATCGTAGGGCGCACTAAGCGAAGCGCATTGCGCCGTATTCTCAACGCACCGGGATCTCGCGTTGCGTCGGCAATCGAACGCGTCGACACCTCGCATTGCACCGACGATCGGCAGGGCGAGGCTGGAACGGACTTGGCGCTCACGGTCCGAGCATCCCGGGCACTTCCGCGACGAGTGCATCGATCGCGGTGCGCGTCTTGGACGGCAGATAGCGCGACTGCGGCCACACGGCGTGGACTTCGCTCGCAACCGTGTTCTGGCTGCTCGTGACGAGCGTGAGTTCGCCGCTGCGCAGGCGCGGACCGATGAGCCAGCACGGCAGCCAGGCGAGGCCGTGACCGGCGACCGCGGCGTCGGCGATGGCCAGCACGTCGTCAAAGCGCAGGCGGCTCGCGATGACCGGTTCGCGCAGCGCGCCGTCGGCGTCGCGGATGCGCCATTGCGCCGACGATCCGTTGAGGCCGTAGACGATGGCGGAATGCGTGCGGAAATCGTCGAGGCTGCGCGGCATGCCGCGCTCGGCGATGTAGGACGGCGACGCGCAGACGCCCATCGCCTGCGAGCCGAGACGCCGCGCTGCGAGCGTCGCGCTGTCGCGCAGCGGGCCGATGCGCACGGCGAGGTCGAAGCCTTCTTCGACCAGGTCCACGACGCGGTCGCTGAAGGACATTTCGACCTGCAGCCGCGGATGCGCACGCGCCAGCGCCATCAGCACCGGCGCGACGCACTGGCGTCCGAACAGCAGCGGCGCGCTGACGCGCAGGCGGCCGGCGGGTTCGCGCCGGCCGCTGTCGAACGCGGCCTCGGCGGCATCGAGTTCAGCCAGTGCGCGCACGCAGCGCTCGTAATAGGCCTGTCCGTCCTCGGTCAGGCTCTGCTGCCGCGTCGTGCGCTGGAACAGCCGCGTGCCGAGCCGCCGTTCGAGCCGCGCGATCGTCTTGCCGACGGCCGAGCGGGT
>CAMLLF010000613.1 GCA_946480705.1 uncultured Lysobacteraceae bacterium
GCCGGTCATGCGCGTGAAGGCGAGATTGAGCGAGGTGAAGCGGTAGTCCAGATCGGTGACGGTGACGGCCTCGGTCATGTTGCGGATGACTTCGGCGGCGATGCGGCGTTCGCGCTCGGCGAGCCGCGTCGCGGTCACGTTGCGCGCCGTGCCGCTGATGCGCGCGGGCTGGCCGTCGACGTCGCGCTCGACGATCTTGCCGCGCGACAGCACCCAGATCCAGCCGCCCTGGGCGTGTGCGACGCGGTGCTCGGACTCGAAATGGTCGGTGACGCCGGCGACATGGTCGGACATGGTCCGGTCCACGCGCGGCAGGTCGTCGGGATGCACCGCGAAATTGCGCCAGTCTTCGGCGCTGAGGCTCTCCTCGGGCGAGCTGCCGAGCAGCTGGTCGGCACCGAAGCGGTAGATGCGGCCCTCGCGCATGTCGTAGTCCCAGAACTCGTCGCCCGAGCCCCAGAGCGCGAGACGCAGGCGGTCCTCGCGCATGCGCAGTTCGTTCTGATGCCGCTTTTCCTCGAGCCGCTTGCTGCGCCGCTCGCTCCAGACGGCGAACACGACGAGGCTCGCGAGGCTCGCATAGGCGAGCTTCATCCACGTCGACGAATACCAGGGCGGCACGATCTCGAACGCGAACGCGCTGCTGCGCGCCGTCTCCGGATCGCTCTGCGCGCTGCGCACGCGGAACACGTAGCGGCCCGGGTCGAGGTTGGTATAGGTGACCTCGTGGCGCGTGCCGCCGTCGATCCAGTCCTCGTCGAAGCCGTCGAGCTTCCAGGCGAAGCGGTTGGTTTCCGGCGCGGTGAAATCGAGCGCGGCGAATTCGAAGCGCAGCAGGCGCTCGGCCTGTGCGATCTCCCGTTCCGGCTGGTTGCCGACGAGCTGTTCGCGCCGGCTGCCGACGGTCATCGCGGTCAGCACGACCGGCGCGTCGTAGCGTTCGCGCGCGAGATCCTCGGGATGGATCAGATTGATGCCGTTGACGCCGCCGAACAGCAGTTCCGACGGGCCCAGCGCGAACGCGGCGCCGCCGTTGAACTCGTAGGCCTGCAGACCGTCCTTCAGCGCGAAGTTGCGCACTGCGCGCGTGCCCGGCTCGTAGCGCGTCATGCCGCGGTTCGTCGATAGCCACAGCGCGCCGGACTGTTCTTCGAGCACGCCGTAGATCGTGTTGCTCGCGAGCCCGTCCTGCGTCGAGATGCGCGTGAAGCGCACGCCGTCGGCGGTCAGCTCGTCGAGCCGCAGCAGCCCGCTGTGCGAGCCGACCCAGATCGTCCCGTCGCGGCTTTCGTGGATGTGTCGCACGATGTTGCCCGAGTGCGGACCCGGCGCGAGACTCTGATCGCCGAGCCGGCGCAGCCGGCCGCTGGCCGGATCGAGCAGCGCGAGTCCGTCGAGCGTGCCGATCCAGAGCCGGTTCTGACTGTCCTCGCGCAGCGCGAGCACCATGTTGTTCGGCAGACTCGCCGGATCGGCGTCGTCATGGCGCCACGCCTGCACCGGCTGGCCGCCGCGATAGCGCAGCAGGCCCTTCGTGCGGGTGCCGATCCAGAGGCTGCCGTCGCGGCTGCGCACGAGGCTGCGCGCCTCCTGGTCGCCGCTCGCGATCGTCGTCGCGCCGGCCAGCACGGCGACGTCGATCGCGCTCGCGCGGCGCTCGCGCAGGTCGAGGTCGAACACGCCGTGGCTGCTCGCGATCCAGATGCGGTTTTCCGCGCCGCCCACGATGTCGTAGACGCTGAGTTCCTGCAGCGCCGCGGTACCGAGCGCGCGCGCGATCGGCTCGCTCCAGTTCTCGAAGCGGTCCTGCTGGCGGTCGTAGCGCTTGAGGCCGTCGCCTTCGGTGCCGATCCACAGATGGCGCGCGTCTTCGGCCCAGAGCGCGCTGACCATGTTGCGCGTCACGCGGTCGCGCGGCGATTCGAGATCGACGATCCAGGTGAACGTCTCGCTGGTCGGCCGCGTCGTCGCGACGCCGCGCGTCTCGCCGCCGAGCCAGAGCAGGCCGGAGCGGTCGACCATCAGCGTCGTGACGAATTCCTCGGGCAGCGAGCCCGGCAGGTCGCGCTGATGGTGCAGCCATTCGGCCGCGGCCGTTCGCGGATCGAGGCGGACCACGCCGTCGCCGCGCACGGCCAGCCACAGCCGGCCGCTGCCGTCTTCGGCGATGTCCGACACGTTGGCCGGCTCGGCGCCTGCCGCCGGCCAGACCGGCTCCGCGCGCAGGCCGTCGGCGCTGACGCGCAGCAGCCCGCCCGACGTCCCGACGTAGAGCGCGCCGTCGCGTGTGACGAGCGCGGACAGCGCGCGCCGCAGCGCCGGTGCCGGCAGACGCGTCACGCGCGCGGTCGTGCGGTCGATCCGGAGCAGGCCCTGGCTCGTCGGCGCATACAGCGATCCGTCGGGCGCATCGACGAAGCGGCGCTGCGGGCGCAGCGGCAGCGAGTCGGCCGGATCGAAGCGGAACAGCGACCGGCGCGTACCTTTCTCCGCGTCGACGAGATCGATGCCGTCGCGCGAGCCCACCCAGATGCGGTTCGGCGCATCGGCGTACAGCGCGCAGATGCTGTTGCCGCGCGGCGTCGTCGCGCGCGCGCCCGGCGGCAGCGGCCGCACCGTGCCCGTGCGCGGATCGAGGCTCGAGAAGTCCTTGGCGTTGGTGCCGACCCAGATGTGCCCCTGCGGGTCCTCGGCGATCGCCGTGATGAAGCTGTCGGGCAGGCTGTCGCTGCGTTCGGGGTCCTGCTCGAACACGCGGAACGCGTAGCCGTCGTAGCGATGCAGCCCGCCCTGCGTCGCGATCCAGATGAAGCCGGCGCGGTCCTGCATCAGCGCGCCGATGGTGTTCTGCTGCAGGCCCTGTTCGCTGCCGAGATTGTCGAAATAGAAGCTGCGGCGCGCAGCGCCGGCGCCGATGGCGAACGACAGCAATGCGACGAGCAGGCAGAATCGTGCTCCTGCGCTCGGACCTCCCCTGAGGTTTCGCCAGAGTCCCACGCAGCGCGCCTCCCCGTGACTGCCGCCCGGCCAGTGTAGGCGCAAGCCACGGCGGTAACTAGGTGGTGCGGCAGCTGCCGGCGGCCGATGTGGCGCGGGTACAATCGCGCGATCGTCTCCGGCCTGCACCGTCATGAACAGCATCGTCATTACCCATGCCGAACTCGGCGTGGCCTTGCGGGAACTCGAATTCGGCGTCGCGGCCAGCGACCTGCACGGTTCGCTGACCGG
>CAMLLF010000614.1 GCA_946480705.1 uncultured Lysobacteraceae bacterium
GAGCTCGCCGGCGACGTTGTAACGCCTTCCGGATGTTGACGAGAGCGCACGCACGATCCCTACCCGGCCAGCCCGGCGGAGCGCGTTGACGAAAGTTCACGCCAAGACTGCGTCTACGACACGCATCCCGTTCAGCCGCGACGAGATCGATCAGTAGCGGCGCGCGAAGAGCTCGTCCTCGAGGAACGGCGCGAAGCATGTCACGCGATAGACCTGCCAATCGATCAGGCTGTACATGACATGGAGTATGCAGCCGGGTAATTTCCACTTGAGCGCCGCCGTGTCGAGATCGACGACCTGCGCATCGGCCGCGCGGCCGACTCGTGCGATGACCTGTTCCGGCGTGTCGTGAAACTGGATGTCGAACGGCAGCCGGCCTTCATAGCCGTCGCTGAGCATGTCGCCGCGGCGATTGACGCGGAAACCGGCGAACACGCTGCCGTCCCGGATGAACTCGCGCTTCTGCAGCTGGGGATACTCCGCCGCGTTGCGATAGTAGAGCGCGATGCCGTGCCGCGGGATCAGGTTCGGCACTTCGTCGCAATCGGCCATGTCGAAATCGGCGGACTGCCAGCCCAGGGGCTCCAGCAGCCCTTCGAGCGTTTCGTCATAGGTACTGACACCGAGCAGACTGATCAGCTGCTGCAGATCGACCGCATCGGCATCGACGTCCGATGCGGCCAGCCCCAGCATGCGGCGGTCGAACCGATGCAGCGGCCGTACGTGCACGATGCCGACCTGCCCGCCGTCGAGGTAGGACACGTTGATGGCCCAGTGCGCGTCGAGATAGAGGTCGGCGGCCAGCCCGTGAATGACGCGGCTCGCCGCCGGCGTTCCTGCACCTGAGGCCGCGTCAGATCGAAACGAAGGCCGCGCGGCAGCTGGCCCGCATAGCCGCGATAGCCCTGCACGCCGGGCGCGTAGAACGCGACCTGCTTGAGTACGAACGCGCCGGTGGCGGGCGCACGCTCGAACAGCCGCTCGAAATTGTCGCTGCCTTCGTAGATCAGGCAGACGCTATGACGCTCGACTTCATCGATCTCGCTGGCGCGCGCGTTCTCGTAGGCGAGATCTCCGTCCTCGGCGAACGACGGATCCTGTTCGGCCAGATGTGGCCGCGTCTCGATGCCGTGCGCATCGAGCCACGCGGCGAACTAGGGATGCTGCGGTGATTCGCCGAGGAAGCGCAGCAGCACCGACGTGTCCACTTCGGGAAAAAAACGGGACGAAACCGCCGTCGTAGTCATGGTCGTCGTTTGCGCCAATGCAGGGTGAGCAGCAGACCGTGTTCGGACAGGTTAGGCATGCCCGGTCCAGCGCCGTCGGTCATTTCCTCGGCGACGCCGCCCGACAGGGGTGTCCTCGAATTCAGGGACACAGCCCCTGCTGCCGGTTGAACTTCGTCGGCAATGCGACTCGCACCCAGCGCACGCTGGCACCGCCGACGGCGAAGTTGACGACGACCAGCCGATCGTCGACGCAGTATGTGTTCTGCGGACCGTCCTTCTTGTCACCGGCGAGTTGCTTGCGCGGCGCGCCGAGCAGCGATGCCGCTTCCGCTTCGGTCGTCGTAAAGCTCAGCCCGAAAGGCAGCGTTCCGCCGAAGCCGGTATTGCCTTCGACCTTGTCGCCGTAGAAGTCGACACCGCGCAGCACGAACTTGCCCTCAGAGCGCGGCTCTCCAATCGCTTTGCGAAATCCGTCCGGATCCCGGTATTCGAACGCGAGCCCTTTCTTGGCGTCTCCGACAGGATCGACGTCGTCTTCCCGCTTCGGCCGCACAGTCACACCATTCCTGCTGAGGAAATCGTCCAGCACCGGATCGACCGAGGCATGCCCCAGCAGTTCGACAAGCTGATTACCGTCCATATCGACTTAGTCCGTCTCGAATTTGGGTTTACGAACCCGTGATCTTCTTGATGTACTTGTTGTCGCGAATGATCTCGTCGAACAGTCCATCGAAATCGAAGTTTCGCATTTCCTCTGCGGCTTTTCGATACGCCTCGCTGCAGCCGTGATCCTTGGTATCCATCGAGCGCTGGATCGCATCGGTGTCATCCTTCACCGCTTTGCGTAAATTGCCGGCGTCTTTCGTGGACTGCTTGCCGGTATTCTTTCCGCCATACGTGCGTCCTTCTTTGTGTACATCTTCGGGAACCACGATGGTCGGCGCTTCGCGGTACAAATGATTGAGCACGGATTCGCGCTGCGTTTTCGACAGATCGTCCCAGATGCCCATCTTCTCGAGCTTTTCCTGGAACGCCTTCTTGAGCGCCGCACCGGACGGCACATGATCGGCGTTGATTACGCCTTTCTGCTTCGGCATGTTCTTGTACCTGCCGAACTTACCGCAATCCTTGTGTGGTTTCTGTTTCTTGACCTTGCCGCCTTCGGCTTCTTTCGCTTTTTTCTCCGCGGCTTCTTTCTCGGCTTTCTCGCGGGCTTCTTTTTCGGCCCTCTCGCGCGCCTCGCGCGCCAGCTTTTCCCGTGCCGCCTCTTCGGCTTCGCGCGCGAGCTTTTTCTCGCCCTGCTCGATCGCCGCACCGACCCCCTTCTTGCCGTACTTCGCCGCCGTCGCCGCCTGACCGCCGGCCGGCCACATCGCCGCCGCATCGAGCGCGGCGTTGACGTAGTCGCCCTCGGCGACGTAGACCAGCGCGCCGACGCCGTTGGCGACTTCGCCGACCACGGGTACGAGGCCGATGACGTCGAGCACGCCGTGCGTGACGTCGCTGCCCCAGCTCTTCCACCAGCCCTTTTCTTCCTGCCCTTCCGGCGCCTTCGGTGTCGGCGCACTGCTGCTGCCGCTCAGGTTCGGGCTCGTCTGCGGAACGATGAGGCCTTGCGTATTCGCGATCGGGCCCGGTTTGCGCTGGTTGTTCGGCTTCACGCGACCGGTCTTGGGGTTATCCCACCAGTCGCCGGGATCGGCCTTCTGGAGCGCCTGCATATCCGCCGTCCACTGACCCGGCTGGCCGTTCGGATATTGCTCCACGCCCCACTGCAGGATCTGGTTCGGCCCGTCGAAATAGCCCTGGGCCGTGACGAGATTCGGCGTCTTGAAGTACTGGAACGAATTCGGGCCCAGCGAAGGCGTCGAATACCAGCCGGGTTGAAAACTCATGGCGGCGCGCTCCGCCCCGGCGCGCGCGACAACGGCAGAACGATCACGGTCGCGCTCCTCATGGCTTCTTGAAATTCATCCACACGGTGTCGCCCGTGCGCAC
>CAMLLF010000615.1 GCA_946480705.1 uncultured Lysobacteraceae bacterium
GCCGGCGAGCCGGATACGGCCTGCATCCGGCCGGCGCAGCCCGGCGATCGCGAGCAGCACGCTGGTCTTGCCGCTGCCGGAAGGACCGAACAGCGCGAGATGGCGTGCCGGCGACGCGAAGGCGACCTGCAGTTCGAAGTCGCGCGGCTTCCAGCGGACGTCGATCTCAATCATCGGCCGACTTCGCATCGTGGCCGCGGCGGCCGAGCAGCGCGGCGAACAGGGACGCGGCGACGCCGACGAGCAGCGCGACCCAGACCAGCCGGACCAGCCCGGCTTCGCCGCCGGGCTGGTTCAGCAGTTCCCAGATCGCGATCGACAGCGTCCGCGTTTCGCCCGGAATGCTGCCGACGAAACTGATGGTCGCGCCGAACTCGCCGAACGCGCGCGCGAACGCGAGCACGCAGCCCGCGATCACGCTGCGCAGCGACAGCGGCAGGGTCACGCTGACGAAGCGCCGCCAGCGGCCGGCGCCGAGCGATTCGGCGGCGGCTTCGAGCCGCCGGTCGACGCTGTCGAAGCCGGCGCGCACCGACAGCACGAGCAGCGGAAAACTCATGACGACGGCGGCGACGACGGCGCCTGTCCAGTGGAACGCGAAGGTGACGCCGAACGACGCGAGCCACGCGCCGATCGCGCCGTGCCGGCCGAACAGCAGCAGCAGCGCATAGCCGGTCACGACCGGCGGCAGCACGAGCGGCAGATTCAGCACGGCTTCGAGCAGGCTCTTGCCCGGAAAGCGCAGCCGCGACAGCGCGAGACCGAATGCGAGCGCAAACGGCAATGCGACCGCGACGCTGAGCAGCGCGACCTTAAGGCTGATCGCGAGTGCGGAGCTTTCGGCCGGACTCAGCATCGCGCCTCAGTCGCCCGCCGCCGCGCGAAAGCCCGCGCGGCGCAGGATCGTCTGCGCGGCGTCGCCGCGCAGCAGCGCGAGCAGCTTCTGCACGGTTTCGCCGTCATGGTCTTTCAGCGCGGCGGCCGGATAGACGATGTCCGGATGGCTGCCGGCCGGAAATGCGGCGACCACGCGAACGCCGGGTTCGGATATCGCGTCGGACCGATAGACCGCGGCCAGCGGCGTCTCGCCGCGTGCGGCCAGCGCGAGCGCCGCACGCACGTTCTCGGTCGCGACATAGCGTGTCTCGACCTGCATCCAGAGGCCGAGCTTCTCGAACGCGGCCTTGGCGTACTTGCCCGCGGGCACGCTGCCGGGTTCGGCCAGCGCGATGCGACCGTCGCCGAGCGCGGCGCGCAGATCGGTCTGCGGCGACAGCGTCAGCGCCAGGTTCGAATCGCGCGGCGCGACGAGCACGAGTTCGTTGCGCGCGAGCACGAACCGCGTCGCCGTCGCGACGCGACCGCGCTGCTGCAGCCAGTCCATCCATTCGAGATCGGCGCTGACGAACACGCCGGCCGGCGCACCGGCCTCGACCTGCCGCGCGAGCGCCGAACTCGCCGCATAACTCACCTTGATCTCGGCGATCGCCTTCGCCTCGGGCAGCGCGACGATTTCCTCGAATGCCGGCTTCAGGCTGGCGGCCGCGAACACGACGAGCTCGGCCGCCTGCAGCGGCGAGGCGACGAGGACGAGCAGGGCGAGCAGAAGACGAAGGGACATGCGTTGCCTGAAGAGGGAACTGGAGGATCGTGGCCGGGACACAGAGAAAGCGCGTCGGTGCGGTAGCCGGAGAATCGCGGAGAGCGGCACGCTTTCTCCAGTTCCTCGATTCATTCGCTCCCCGGCCGCATCAGCTGCCGGTACTGCCGCGGCGCGAAACCGGTCACCTGACGGAACTGGCGCGACAGCGCGCTCTGGTCGGAGAAGCCCGCGTGCTGCGCGATTTCCGCGATCGGCAGCGGCGTCGACGCGAGCAGGCGCGCCGCATGATCGATGCGCGCCTTGATCAGGTACTGGCCGGCCGACAGATGAAAGATCTTCTTCATGCGCCGCTCGAACTGCGCCTGCGACAGACCGGCGCGGCGTGCGAGATCTTCCATGCGCAGCGGCTGGTCGTAGTGTTCGAGCATGTAGTCGACGGTCTCGGCGAAACCCGTGTCGATGAGGCCGGCGCGACTCGGTTCGATCAGGTCCTTGGAAATGCAGGCGAGTCCGACGATGCGGCCCTGCGCGTCGTACAGCGGTTCCTTCGTCGAGAGACACCAGCCCGCACTGCCGTCGCGATAGACCGTCAGATCGAGGTTGTCGATGATCGGACGGCCCGTGTTGAACAGGCGTTCGTCCTGTCGCGCGTAGCGTTCGGCCATCGGCCGCGGAAACAGATCGAACGCAGTCTTGCCGATCGCGTCCTGCTTGCGCTTGAGGCCGCAACGCACGACGACGGCTTCGCTCATCGACACGTAGCGGCCCTGCTTGTCTTTAATCGAGAACAGGATGTCGGGCTGCCGGTCGAACAGCGTCTCGACGTACCACGGTGATGCAACGCGCGCCATGAAGGCTTCGCGCCAGCGTGCCAGTTCATTGTCCATCGTTCCCCCCACGAGTCGCGCGTCGGCGATGCAATGCGTCGTCGGCGCGATCGGCTTGTTTGTGCGGATTGTTGCGTGCCTATGAGCGTATACGGCTAGACCTTCGTCTTAGTCGAAACCTAGCATCATGTCCCGCAGGAGTCAGGTGGAGGCGAACGCGTTGCAGCGCGCCCGCCTCCGGGAACACCGGGCTCGTGCGTGTTATTCACACAAGACGATGTTCGGGGAGAAACCAATGTATTCGTTTGACCGGCTTTTGCAAGCCGGTCAGGTGCTGGCTGCGTGCCTGTGCCTGACCGTCCTGTCTCCGGCTGCGGCCGCAGCCGCGCGGGCGACGCGGCCCGCACCGACGGCACAGGCGCACGCCGACTCGCATCCGGCATCGCATATCCAGACGCGACCGATGAACTGGGACGAGCGCCCACCGCTGCCGTCCACGCGCGATCACCTGTATCGCGCCTACGACGAGCCCGATGTCGCGCGCGCACCGGAAGGCGCCTGCAACATCGCGGGCTTCGCGAGCGCGAGCGGTGCGGCGCTCGTCGCGGCCGTGCGCGCGGCCGATCCGGCGTGCTTCTACAGCGGCGGACTGTTCCAGGTCACCGGTACGACCGCCGGCCAGATCTTCAACGAAAGCAAGATGATCACGGTCGCCAACGCGCTGCAGGCCGACGCCGCGACGTATCCGGGCGACAACACGAACCATATATATG
>CAMLLF010000616.1 GCA_946480705.1 uncultured Lysobacteraceae bacterium
CGCTCGTGATGCCGAGGCGTTCCTGGTCGTGCTCCAGCACGCCATAGCGCGGAATGCGCGGATGGAAGGTCGTCGCCGCGCCGGCCTGGGTGAACGGCGAATTCGGATTGAAGCCGCCGCTGCTCGTGCCGTTGTCCCAGCGCACGGTGCTCGACCCTTCCTGGGTCAGCGCGCGGTCGCTGTAGGCGATCGAGAACAGCGCGCCGAACCGGCCGTCGAAGAACGTGTTGCTGACGAGCGCGGAGGCGCGCGGATTGGTTTCTTCCGACAGGTCGTTGTAGCCGAGATTGCCCGAGCTCACGAACGTGAAGCGGTCGAAATCGAACGGCCGCGGCGTGTGCAGGTCGACGGTCGCGCCGAGCGAGCCTTCCTGGATTTCCGCCGACGACGTCTTGTGTACTTCAATACGATTGAACAATTCCGAAGCGAACACGTTGAAGTCGAACGCGCGGCCGCGGTTGTTGCCGCCGGACGAATCGGTGCCGCCGGTCGTCGACAGCCCCTCCATCCCGTTGATGCGCACGCGCGTGAAGTCCGGACCGAGGCCGCGCACGGAGATCTGGCGGCCCTCGCCGGCATCGCGCGCGATCGAGATGCCCGGAATGCGCTGCAGCGATTCGGCGAGATTCAGATCCGGGAACTTGCCGATGTCCTCGGCCATGATCACGTCGGTCTGCGTCGTGAAATCGCGCTTGGCCTCCAGTGCCTGTACCAGGCTCTGGCGGTAGGTGACGACGATTTCCTCGAGCTTTTCCTCGCCGCCCGCCGCGGGCTGCGCGGTCTCGGCATCGGCGTCGGGTTGCGTCGACGCGCCCGCGTCGGGTTGCACCGGTTCGGCTGCGAGCACGTGCGCCGGCAGACCGTAGAGCGAAATCAAGATGGCGCCGGAAAGCGTCGTCAACAGCGGACGGCCGGTGCGGCTGATGCGGGTTCCCACGTCTACTCCCTCCTGTGGCAGGCCTGCGCGCACGCCCCGGCGGCGCGATCATGCGGATGACACCGGTGGCATTTTCGGTTAATTCTTGGCGATGACACCGGTGGACAACAGCCTAACAAACACCGCAGCGCAGCAACAAGATGAGTAAAAACGCAATGTTAACGTCATCGCCTTACCCGCCCCGGCGCGCCGACACGATCGGCGTCCGCGTCGACAAATGTGAGTATTTCAGTATGTTAGCGGAGAGATCTTCGTCATCAGACACCGATTGTCCCGCTCCTCCCGCGAGACAGTGCGCTGCAGCATGCCCAAACCCGCCACCACGCTTCATTCACGCCGGCGCGACCGGCCGCGGCTCCGAGGATAGGCAATGAGCGTCCGTTTTCTCTGTTTCGGCGAACTGCTGCTGCGTCTGTCGAGCCCCGGCCGCGAACTGCTGCTGCAGTCCCCGCGACTTGATGTGCAGGTCGGCGGCGCCGAGGCCAACGTCGCCGTCGCGCTCGCCGCGTTCGGCCATTCGGCCGGCTGCATAGGTCAGGTCGCCGACAACGCGCTGGGCCGCGCCGCGGTCGGCGAATTGCGCCGCCACGGCGTCGACACGACGCGCGTGCGTTACCGCGCCGGCCGCATGGGCCTGTATTTCCTCGAAACCGGCGCGCTCGCGCGACCGAGCGACGTGCTCTACGACCGCGCAGGATCCGCGTTCGCGTCCGCGGATCCGGCTGACTACGACTGGCCCACGCTGCTCGCCGGTGCCGACTGCCTGCATCTGTCCGGCGTCACGCCGGCCCTGGGCCGCGCCTGCGCCGACGCCGCGATCGCCGCGGCGCGCGCGGCGCGCGCGGCCGGGATCCATGTCGTCTTCGACGGCAATTTCCGCGCGACCCTGTGGCGCGCCTGGGACGGCGATCCGGCCGCGATACTCGCCGAGCTGCTGGCCTGCGCCGACACCGTGTTCGCCGACCACCGCGACATCGGCATCGTGCTGCGGCGCGATTTCTCGACGCTGCCGGCGGCGCGGCGCGAGCGCGCCGCGGCCGACGCGGCGTTCGCGGCATTTCCGACGATACGGCGCCTCGTCAGCACGCATCGCGAACAGCACAGCGTCGACTGCCACGATCTTTCCGCGCAGTGCTATCGGCGCGACCGCGACTGGCAGCTGCCGGCCCGGCGCCTCGACGGCATCGTCGATCGCATCGGTGCCGGCGATGCCTTCGCCGCCGGGGTGCTGCACGGAATTTTCAGCGGCATGGACGAGGAAGCGAGCCTGCGCTTCGGCCTGGCCGCGGGTTGCCTCAAGCATTCGATCCCGGGCGACGCGCTGGCCGTCGGCGTCGAGCGCGTCGAGCAGGCGATGGGCGACCGGTTCGACGTGAGGCGGTAGGGCTGGGAACCGGGAACCGGGAACCGGGAATCGTCAGGGCAGAGCCGATACAAGCCCCGCCCCTTCAAGGAGGGGTTGGGTCGGGAGGTGTCGGTGGGGCAAACGTCATCCGCTCGAAGCCACTCTTGCTCGATTCGCTGCTCCGCCCCGCTCGGCCGACACCCATTCCCGACTAACGCCAGCTTCATTTGCACCGTGCCGCGCAGCCGTGGACGATAGCGACCTCCCCCGCCGGCCTCCTTTCGCAATGCCCCGCGCGCTGACCATTGAAGACGACACCGTGACCGCCGGCGAGATCGTGGCCGAGCTGACGCGTCGCGGGCTGGCCGTGGACTGGGCAGCCAACGGCCGGGACGGCTACGAGCGCGCGCGCGACGGCGGCTACGACGTGATCACGCTCGACCGCATGCTGCCGGAGCTC
The DNA here is from genome assembly GCA_946480705.1 of uncultured Lysobacteraceae bacterium. The sequence goes on from CAMLLF010000616.1 coordinate 2,743, forward strand.
GACGGGCTCAGCCTCGTCACGCGGCTGCGCGAATGCGGCGTGCAGACGCCGGTGCTCATGATCAGCGCGCTGTCGGATGTCGACGAGCGCGTGCGCGGCCTGCGCGCGGGCGGCGACGACTATCTGACCAAGCCCTTCAGCCCCGACGAGATGGCGGCGCGCGTCGAAGTGCTGCTGCGCCGGCACGGCGCGGCGGCGCGCGAAACGGCGCTGCGCGTCGCCGATCTCGAACTCGACCTGATCGCGCGCGTCGCGCGGCGCGGCGGCGTCGAGCTCGAACTGCTGCCGACCGAATTCCGCCTGCTCGAATTCCTCGTGCGCCAGTCGGGCCAGGTGCTGACGCGCACCATGATTTTCGAAGCGGTCTGGGGCTATCACTTCGACCCCGGCACCAACGTCATCGAAGTCCACATCGGCCGCCTGCGCCGCAAGATCGACGTGCCGGGCAGCCCGGCGCTCA
>CAMLLF010000617.1 GCA_946480705.1 uncultured Lysobacteraceae bacterium
GGCCAACGTCGAGGGCGAGCTGCTCGCCGGTCACGCTGTCGACGAGACGGAGCTCTACATTCGCTGGATGGTCGGTGCGACGTACGCGGTGCACCCGCGCGTTCGCATCGGCGCCGCGGTCGAGCAGAAGATTCACGGCGTCGAGCCGCGTGGACTGGACCGCGTTCATCAGCGGCGTGGCGCCTTCGGCCGAGCGCACGTCCGCCGGCGGGCCGCGGTCCAGCAGCACACCTGACGCAGCCAGCCACGCACGCGGATCAGCGTGCCGCCGTGGATGAACAGCGCCCACTTGTGCTCCATCGCGCGCGGCGTGAACAGCACGCGTTCCCACACCATGATCGCCACTGCGGTTCGTCGCGGCCGGCGCCTTCGCTGCGCGATCGCGGCCGCCGCGCATCCCGGCGGCCGGACTTTACGCGCCGGGTCGCGCGAAGCGGAAATCCGGAGCCGGTTTTCACCCGCCGGAAAAGGCATTAGCGGAAAACCCTGATGCCGCCTATCACGCGCGCTTCCGGGCCGCGCAAAAAATCGTTCAAGGGGACAAAAACGTCCCGAATGGCGAGCAAAACCGCGAACGCATTGCATAAACTCGGTGCGGTTACGTGCGTGCGGCGAGGGAAAAGCGTCGGTGCGCCGCGATTACATGCTCAGCCACTCAGGGGTAACTCATGCAACCAGTCGTTCGCGCAGTCGCGATCGCGGCGGTCTTCGCTGCGATCGCACCCGCGCTCTTCGCGCAGACGATCGTTCCCAATCCGCATCTCGATGCGCAGCTGCCGCCCTGGGCGGCGTTCGCGTCGTCCGCGCCCGATCCGGTCGGCGCCGGCGAGGCGCCGGTCTGGCAGTCGCCGCCGGACGTGGACAACGCGCCGAGTTCCGGTTCTTCGCGCGTGCGGCTGTCGCCCTCGTCGCCGAACGCGGCCTCGGGCATGGCGCAGTGCTTCGATTTCGCGGTGCCGACCAGCATCAACTTCATCAACTACGGCATGGCGTTCTACGTGCCGTCCGCGGCGTCGCTCGACGGCGCGGTGGCTGCGACAGTCGAGCTGCGGCTGTTCTCGGGGGCGGGCTGCACCGGGTTCCTCGGCGGCGGCACGCAGTCGCAGGCGCTGACCGCGGCGAACGTTCCGCCGGCGACCTGGTATCGCATCGCCGACAACAGCTTCGTGCCGGCCGGTGCTCCGATCATGGCCGCGAGCGCGCAGGTGCGCGGCTATCTGCGCCAGACCGGCGTGCAGCCGACGCAGTCGGACTATGCACTGAACCTCGACCATTTCGTCGTCGTGCCGAACAGCACGACGCCGGTGTCGTTGATCCAATTCGGCGTCGAGTAAGGAGCGCACCGTGATGCATCGCCATCTGTACCGCGCGACGTTCGCGCTTCTCGCCGCGCTCGCGTTCGACGCCGCCGCGGCGCCCTGTCCGACGACGACCGTGACGCCCGGAACGACGCTGTCCGGCGCGACCGTCGGCGTCAATTATTCCCAGGCCTTCACCGCGTCCAACGGCAACGCGCAGCCGTTCGCGTTCGCCGTCACGAGCGGCCTGCCGGCCGGCAGCGGTCTTTCGTTCACCTCGACCGGCGCGTCCAGCGCAAACCTCGCGGGTTCGCCGGCGCAGGTCGGCAATTACCTGATCACCGTCACCGCGACCGACACGATCGGCTGCGGCGGCGGACGCACGTATGCCCTGGCCGTTGCGCAGGGCACGCAGACGATCGCGTTCTCGACGACGGCGCCGAGCGGAGCGGCCGTCGGCAGCGCGGCGTATGCCGTCGCCGCCGCGGCGACGTCGGGCCTGCCGGTCACGCTCGCGATCGATGCGGCCTCGAGCGGTGTCTGCGCGCTCGCCGGCAGCAGCGTCACGTTCACCGCGCCCGGCACCTGCACGATCAACGCGAGCCAGGCCGGCGACGCCAACTGGGCCGCGGCACCGCAGGCGCAGCAGAGCTTCGCCGTCGGGCTGGGCAGCCAGACCGTCAGCTTCACCTCGACCGCACCCGCGGGCGCGGTCGTCAACGGTGCGACGTATGCGGTTGCGGCGACCGCGACCTCGGGCCTGCCGGTCAGTTTGACGATCGACGCATCGGCCGCATCGGTCTGCACGATCGCGGGTTCGACCGTGTCGTTCACGGGCGCGGGTACCTGCGTCGTCAACGCGAACCAGGCCGGCAACGCGAACTGGAACGCCGCGCCGCAGGTGCAGCAGACCTTCGCGGTCGGACAGGGCAGCCAGACGATCAACTTCACGTCGAGCGCTCCGGCGGGCGCGGTCGTGAGCGGAGCGACGTATACCGCCGCGGCGACCGCAACCTCGAGTCTGCCGGTCGGCTTCACGATCGACGCATCGGCGGCATCGGTCTGCACGATCGCAGGTTCGACCGTGTCGTTCACGGGTGCGGGCACCTGCGTCGTCAACGCGAACCAGGCCGGCAACGCGAACTGGAACGCCGCGCCGCAGGTGCAGCAGACCTTCGCGGTCGGACAGGGCAGCCAGACGATCAGCTTCACGTCGACCGCGCCCTCGGGCGCGGTGTTCAACGGAGCGACGTATGCCGTTGCGGCGACTGCGACCTCGGGCCTGAGCGTCAGTTTCGCGATCGATGCGTCGGCCGCCTCGGTCTGCACGATCGCGGGTTCGACCGTGTCGTTCACCGGCGTGGGCACCTGCCTCGTCAACGCGAACCAGGCCGGCAACGCGAACTGGAATGCCGCGCCGCAGGTGCAGCAGTCGTTCGCGGTGGCCGCGGCCTCGCAGACGATCGCGTTCACGTCGAGCGCGCCGGCCGCCGCCGTCGTCGGCGGCGCGACGTACAGCGTCGCCGCGACGGCGACCTCGGGTCTGCCGGTCGCGTTCGCGATCGATGCCTCGGCGAGCGCGACGTGTACGATCGCCGGCTCCACGGTGTCGTTCATCGGCGCCGGCACCTGTGTCGTCAATGCGAATCAGGCCGGCAACGCGAACTGGAGTGCCGCGCCGCAGATGCAGCAGTCGTTCGCAGTCAGCCAGACGCCGCAGAGCATCACGTTCACGTCTGCCGCGCCGACCGACGCGAGCTACGGCGGACCGACCTACCTCGTCACGGCGACGGCAACGTCCGGCCTGACCGTCGCGCTGACGATCGACGCCGCCTCGGCCGCGGTCTGCTCGATCGCTGCCGACACGGTCCGGCTCTATCGCAATGACCGGCTAGGAACCGCC
>CAMLLF010000618.1 GCA_946480705.1 uncultured Lysobacteraceae bacterium
CCGATCGGCCGCAGGCCGTAGTGCCTGACCATCAACGCGTGGCCGGCCTCGTGCGCGACGACTGGCTAGATCTCCTGATCACGCACCGGATCCAGCCGCGGTTCCGTGCGGACACGATCACGCTGATCCATGACTACCCGGCGAGCCAGTGCGCGCTCGCGAGGATCCGCCACGACGGCGGGCATCCGGTGGCGGAACGCTTCGAGCTGTATCTGGGCGCCTACGAACTCGCGAACGGGTATCACGAACTCAACGACCCGATCGAACAGCGCGCCCGCTTCGAACGCGACAACGCACGCCGGCGCGAGCGCGGCCTGCGCGAGGTGCCGCTCGACGAGAATCTGCTCGCGGTGCTCGGCGAGATGCCGGCCTGCGCCGGTGTCGCGCTCGGCATCGAGCGGCTGTTGATGTGCCTCGCGCCGACCGACGACATCCGCGAGGTTCTGGCCTACGCGTTCGCCGAGGCCTGATCCGGCGGCGGTGCGGGACGCACCCAGCGCCAGGCGATCAGTGCGGCGATCGCGGCGAAGCCGGCGGCAAGTTCGAACGCGAGCCTGCCGCCGCCGAAGCGCCAGGCCTGGCCCGCGACCAGCGCACCGAGCGCGCCGCCTATCCCCGAGGAAAAACCGTAGAACACGCCCTGGCCGTGCCCGGCCAGCGGCCCTGGAAAGTACTGCGCCATCAGCTGCATTGCCGCGGCGAAGAATGCGGCGAAGTTGATCGCATGCGTAAGCTGCGCCAGCGTCATGATCCAGGCCGACTCCGGAAACAGCGCTGTCGCGAGCCAGCGCAGCGCGGCGCTCGCGATCGCGACGAGCAGCACGGTCTGCGCCGGCACGCGCAGGAACAGCTTCGGCGACACGTAGAACACGAGCACCTCGACCGCGACGCCGATGACCCAGAACAGGCCGAGCACCGACGGCTTGTAGCCGTGCTGTTCGAGATACAGCGCGAAGAACGTGTACAGCGGGCCGAACGAGATCTGCACGAGCAGGCAGGCGACGAAGAACGCGAGGATTTCCGGACGCCGCAGCCGTTCGGAGAGACCCGCGCCGGCCGCTGCACGCGGATTGCGCTGGGCCGGGCCGTAGTCGTTCGCGAACGCCGAGGCCGTCGTGCCGGCGAGCAGCGGCAGCATCAGGAGCGGCAGCCAGGCCACGGCCAGATGATCGAGCAGGAAACCGAACAGGCCGACGACCGCGATGAAGCCGACCGAGCCCCAGAGCCGGATCGCGCCGTAGCGTTCGCTGACGCCGTGCAGATGCGACAGCGTGATCGCCTCGAACTGCGGCATTGTTGCGTTGTGGAAAAAGCAGAAAACGCACATCGCCGCAAACAGGCCGGCGAAGCCGAGCGGCAGCAGGAACGCGCAGAAACTCAGCAGACTCGCGGTGCAGCCGATGTACAGCCAGCGTATCGGCCGCGACGAGCGTCCGGCGAGCCAGTTCCAGCTGCTCGGCGACACGATGCGCGTCGCGTACCAGAGGCTCATCAGCACGCCGATCGCGGCCTCGCTCTGGCCGCGGTCCTTGAGGAACAGGCTCCAGTAGGGCGTGAAGCCGCCGAGCACGGCGTAGTAGGCGAAGTAGAAACTGGACAGGCGCAGCGCGGGCACGGCATGGGTCATGCGCGGTAGCGTGCCATAAGCGGGAATCGGGAACGCGCGAAACCCTCTGCCGATTGCTTCCGGCGAGAGGATTCCGTCGCTCAGTGCCTGCGATTCCCGATTCCGCGCTCCCGATTCCCGGCCTTTCAGCGAATCTCGACCGCCCGCTCGCGCCGCTCCACGAGACTCATGTCGGCCTGGTTCGTCAGCCGCAGATCGCGCAGTTCATACGGCGCCGCAAGCTTGCCCGCCGCCATCGACGCCGCGTCGAACGTCAGCGCGAGCCTGCCGCTGCCCGCGTCGAGCCACGCGGCCGACTGGGCGTAGGCGAGCGGTCGCCGCGTGCCGTCGGACGCCGTGCCGTAGAGCACGCCCGCGAGCTGATAGCGGCTGCCGTTCGCGGCCTGCACGCCGATGTCGAGACTGAGTCCGCCGCCGCGCGCCGGATCGGCGACGGTGCGCACGTCGCCGGTCAGGCGCGCGGTCGGACGGCTCAGGGCGAACGCGGTCTTGGCGTCGCGCAGCACGGGGGTGCTGCGGTCGCCGCCGCTCGCGAAGGTATGCACCTCCCAGAGTTCGAGGCCGCTCGCATGCGCGGCATCGGGCACGACGTCGGCCTGCCAGCTGCCGTCGGCCTGCGGCCGCAGATCGAAGGGCTGGCTGTGGCCGTCGGGCGCGGTCAGCACGCCTTTGGCCGAAGTGGCCCTGGCCCCGTCCAGCCGCGCGCTGATGCGCAGGCTCTGGCCCGCGAGGATCGTGTCGCGCGTCGTGCCGAGCGTGAGCACGGTGCTGCTGGCCGGTTCGAACACGTGGATCAGATAGCTGCCGCGCGCGGTCGGCGCGACGAGGCGCAGGTCGCCCTTGCCGACGGCCGTCGCGAGCTTCGCGATGATCGTGCCGTCGGGCACGTCCATGCCGGCGGCGCGCAGCGAGGTTTCGTCGGCGACGTTCTGCGTCGCCGCGCGGCCGGCGAGTTCGCGGGCGCCGTTGCGGATGACCAGATCGTCGACGGTCAGCCGGCTCGGGTTGTTGCCGTGCGGGCTGATGCGGATCAGCGCGGCATCGGCCGTGGTCGGCAGCGCGACGCCGCGCTGCAGTTGCGCTTCGCTCGCGTCGAGCCAGTATTCGCGGCTCTCGCGGACGAACGGAACGGGCCTGTCGTTCAGCGCGTCGGCCGCGTCGAGGGCCCAGGAAATGCGTGTCGGCATGCGATCGAGCGTGCGCGTCGCGGCGGCGTCCCTGCTCGCGACGAGCGCGGCGGGAACCTGGTCGCCGGCGGACGGCGAACTCAGGCGCAGGTCGGCGGCCTGGGCGAGCGACGCGACACCCAGGGCAATGCTTGCGGCCAGCGCCGCGGATTTCAGAATCGCCATGTGGTCGTCCTCAGATGTCGTCGCGCAGGATGCGATCCAGGCCGAAGCAGGCGCGCCGGCTCTGGTTGTGGGACAGCGGTTCGGAACCCGCCATGCGATCGATGTCGCGGAACCAGGTGCGGCCGGCGGCCTGCTGGCTCGTGCAGTTCAGGAAGCCGTCGGAGCAGCTCGCGAGCCAGTTCTGCGTGGTCTCCAGACCGAGGTTGTACTGGTAGCCG